>JBKJYX010000136.1:0-3661 GCA_046715575.1 Sphingomicrobium sp.
TCGAGGCGGTGACCGTGCCCGGCAAGGGCCTGGTCAAGACCACCGGCAAGCTGGGCGAAGTGATGCAGGAGTCGATCCAGGCGGCGATGAGCTTCGTCAAGGCGCGCAGCCCGAGCTATGGCGTCAAGCCGTCGATCTTTGCCCGCAAGGACATCCACGTTCACTTGCCGGAGGGCGCGGTGCCCAAGGACGGCCCGTCGGCCGGCATCGGCATGGTGACGGCAATGATCTCGACGCTGACCGGCATCGCGGTCAGGCGCGACGTCGCGATGACCGGCGAGGTCACCCTGCGCGGGCGTGTCTTGCCGATCGGCGGTCTCAAGGAAAAGCTGCTGGAGGCTCTGCGGGGAGGCATCACCACGGTGCTGATCCCGGCCGAGAATGAAAAGGATCTGGCCGAAATCCCGGCCTCACTGAAGGAGGTCCTCAAGATCATTCCGGTCGCCCACGTCGACGAAGTGCTGGCGCTGGCTCTGACCGAGCCGATGCGGCCAATCGAGTGGACCGACGCCGATGAGCATGCCGCCGAGCCGCCGGCGCATCCGGCGGTGCCCGAATCCGGGACACCGGTTCGTCACTAGGCCCATCGAAGGGCTTTGACTTCGTCGCTGAGTCTTGCCTTAAAGACACTGGTCAGGCGCGTGCGAGTCTCGCCACGTGTCCGGGGAGCAGCGAGCGAATGAACAAGCAAGAACTCATCGGCCACGTCGCGGATCGCGCCGGGCTCAACCGCAATGATGCGGTCCGTGCGGTTGAGACCATGCTCGAGGTGATTACGTCGGCCCTGAAGCGCGGCGACGAAGTCCGGCTGGTCGGCTTCGGCAATTTCACTGTCACTCGCCGCAAGCCGTCGACCGGACGCAATCCGCGCACCGGCGAGCCCATACAGATCAAGGCCAGCTCGCAACCCAAGTTCCGCCCCGGCAAGGGGCTGAAGGACGCCGTTCAGTCCTAAATCCTGCCCGCTGTAGACAGGATGCGAGGGCGGCTTTATGCGCCCCGTTCCGGCGCCAAACTTTTGGTCGAGGGCGTGGGCGCGTAGCTCAGTGGTAGAGCACTGTGTTCACACCGCAGGGGTCGCAAGTTCAATCCTTGCCGCGCCCACCACGCTCCGCCGTTGATTCATCAAACAAGGCCTTGGCCACCAGCGCGGCGCAGGCGGCGCCGAACAGCTGGGCGACGATGAACAACGGTACGTCGTGAGGCGCGATGCCGGCAAAGGTGTCGGACAGGCTGCGCGCTATGGTGATCGCCGGATTGGCGAAGCTGGCCGATGACGTGAACCAATAGGCCGCGGTGATGTACAGCGCGACGGTTCCCGCCACCGCCTGGGGCCGATAGCGGACGGTGCCGAGGATGGTCAGGATCAGGCCGAAAGTCGCGATCGCTTCGCCAAGCCACTGACCGCCGCCGGTCCGGGCTTTCACTGACAATTGCAGCATCGGCAGCTCGAACATCCAGTGCGCGGCCCACGCGCCCAATATCCCGAACGCCAGTTGCGCCGTAATGTAGGCGGCCGCGTCCGGCCCGCTGAGCTCTTTCCGGAAAGCCGCCACCAGCGACACCGCCGGGTTCATGTGCGCACCCGAAAGCGGCCCGAACATGGTGATCAGAACGAACAGCATCGCGCCCGTCGCCATCGTGTTGCCGAGCAGCGCGACTGCGTCGTTTCCGGCCGACAATTTCTCGGCCATGATTCCCGAACCGATCACGGCGGCGAACAGGAAAAAAGAGCCGAGGCCTTCCGCCGCAATTCGCCGTGCGAGCGGCGGCGTGTCAGGCGGCATTCTGATCCGACGTGCGACCGATCTCGCGCAGCCTGATCTGCAGGCTCAGCTCGTCGATGCTTTCGAGCGGCAGCGCGAGGAACAGGCCGATCCGTCGCTGCAGCGCGAAGAAGGCGGTGCGGAACCCGCGGCGGCGAACCTCCTCATCTCCCTCGATCGCGGCCGGATCCTCGATCCCCCAGTGGGCGGTCATCGGCTGGCCGGGCCAGGCTGGGCAGACTTCGCCCGCCGCATTGTCGCAGACGGTGAAGACGAAATTGAGCTCGGGCGCGCCGGCTGCCGCGAATTCGCTCCAGTCCTTTGACCGATAGCCGTCGGTCCCGAAGCCCATTTCATCGAGCGTCTCGAGCGCCATGGGATACACTTCACCCTTGGGATGGCTGCCCGCCGAATAGGCCTTGAACTGGCCGCGGCCCTCGCGATTGAGGATTGCCTCGGCGAGGATCGAGCGCGCCGAGTTGCCGGTGCACAGGAACAGGACGGTGTAAGGTTGGTCGGTCATGCTTCCCCCCAATCCAGACTCAGTTGGCGCCGTCGGCATCCAGCGAATAACCCTCCGAGCGAACCGTCCGGATGAGGTCGAATTCCTCGCCCTTGGCGAGCGCGATGCGCAACCGGCGGACGTGGACATCGACCGTCCGAAGCTCGATTTCCTCGCTGTGCGGCCACACCGCCTCCAGCAGCTGCTGGCGCGAGAAGACCCGCTGCGGATTTTCCAGCAGGTGCCGCAGCAGGCGATATTCGGTTGGTCCCAAGGCCACCGGCATGCCGTCGCGGCGGACTCGGTGCGCGACCAGGTCCATCTCGATGCCGTGATAGCCCAGCTTCTTGGCGGTAAGGTGGGGCCGCGACCGGCGCAGCAGCGCATTGGCGCGGGCGATCAGCTCCTTGGGGCTGAATGGCTTGGTGACGAAATCGTCGGCGCCGGTTTCGAGCCCGCGCACCCGGTCGTCTTCTTCACCCCGCGCGGTGAGCATCATGATCGGCAAATTGGCGGTCGCCGGGCTGCGCCGCAGGCGGCGGCAGACTTCGATGCCGCTGATCCCTTCGATCATCCAGTCGAGGATCACCAGGTCGGGCTTGACCTCGTCGATCAGGATCAGCGCCTCGTCGCCGACCGCGGTGCTGGTCACGGTGAAGCCCTCGCGCCCGAAATGGTATTTGACCAGCTCGGCGAGCGCCCGGTCGTCCTCGACCAGCAGCAGCCGCTTGGTGCCATTCTTTCCCATCCGTCAGTCGACCTCGTCGTCGGTGCGGTTGCGGTCGGTCATGTGCAGGCCGGTGGCGGCATAATAGACCATCTCGGCGATGTTGGTGGCATGGTCGCCGACGCGCTCGAGGTTCTTGGCGACGAACAGCAAGTGCGTCGAATGGCTGATGTTGTGCGGGTTCTCCATCATATGGGTGAGCAGCGCGCGGAAAATGGAGTCGTAGAAGTCGTCGACAGCGGCATCGCGATCGCACACCTGGACCGCGACATCGGCATCGCGCTGAACGAATGCATCGAGCACATCATGGACCATGCTGGTGGCGATCCGCGCCATCTCGGGAAGCAGCGACATCGGCTCGATCTTGTTGGCGCTCTCGATCAGCGGGACGCGCTTGGCGATGTTCTTGGCATAGTCACCGATGCGCTCGACGACGCCGGAGATCTTGAGCGCGGCGACGACGTCGCGAAGGTCGCCGGCCATGGGTGCGCGGAGCGCGATCAGCTGCACCGCGCGGCGCTCGGTCTCGACTTCCAGCGCGTCCAGTTTCTTGTCGTTGGCGACGACCAGCAAGGCGCCTTCGGTGTCGCGTTGGGCAAGGCAGCGCATCGCCTCGCCGATCGCATGCTCGGCGAGGCCGCCCATCTGGCTGATGAGCGCGCGCAG
>JBKJYX010000137.1:0-7354 GCA_046715575.1 Sphingomicrobium sp.
GCACACCGCCTGGGCGCGCACGCTGACCATCAACCTCCAGGCGCCGGCCGACCTCAGCCGGCTCGCCATCGGCCACTTCCGCAGCCGCGAGGGCGGCGGACGCATCGTCAACGTCGCCAGCCGTGCCGCCTACCGCGGAGATTCGCCCCAGCACTGGCATTACGCGGCATCGAAATCCGCCCTGATCGGCATGACCAAGACCATCGCCCGCGGTTACGCGGCCAAGCAGATCTTGGCTTTCGCCGTCTGCCCCGGCTTCACTGTGTCCGAAATGACCGAGGAATATCTTCAAGGACGCGGCGGCGCGCAGATCGTCGCCGATATTCCGCTCGGCCGCGTCGCCTCTACCGATGAAGTCGCCGAAGCGATCCGCTGGCTTAGCGTCGATGCGCCCGCGGCCGCCACCGGCACGGTGATCGACGTCAACGGCGCTAGTTACGTGAGGTGAGCTGGCGCGCGACCTTGCCTTGCACGCGGGTCCAGGCGGAAGCGCTGCCGGACGCGGGCGAGCATTTCCCGATCGGCGCGATGCCGCCCGTACTGGTCGCCGACGAGCCCGACCCGGCGAGGCCCGACGACTGGCTGCTGCACGCATATTTCGACCACGAGCCGGCGGCGGCGGAGCTTGCGGTGCTGTTCCGCCTCGGCAGCGGCCCGGCTAACGTCGAGCAACTCGGCGAGGACGACTGGGTCCGGATGAGCCAATCGGGGCTGGAGCCGATCCGCGCCGGGCGCTTTTTCGTTCACACGCCGACCCACCGCGGTTCGGCGCCACCGGCCAGTGTCGCGTTCGAGATCGACGCCAGCCTGGCCTTCGGCACCGGCCAGCATGCGACCACCGCGGGCTGCCTGGAAGCGCTCGATCGGCTCGAACGCGGCGGTCAGCGTTTCGCCAATATCGCCGACATCGGCACCGGCACCGGCCTGCTCGCCTTCGCGGCGCTGGTGCTGTGGCCCGCGGCTCGGTGCATCGCCACCGACGTGGATTCGGTCGCGATCGACGTCGCGCGCGACAATGCGGCGATCAATAATGTGCCCATCGGCCACGGCGCCGGCGAACTGCTGCTCACGGTTGCGGACGGGATGGATTCGCCATTGCTTGTCGCCCGCGCGCCGTTCGACCTCCTGATCGCCAACATCCTCGCCGGCCCGCTGATCGATCTCGCGCCGGGCTTTGCGGAGGCACTAGCTGTTGAAGGCACCGTGATCCTGGCCGGGCTGCTCGACAGCCAGGCCGATGCGGTCGTTCGCGCTTATGAAGATCGGGGCCTCAGCCTCGTTCACCGCGGCCCTGGCGAATGGCCGGTTCTGGTGCTGACGAAAGCCCCAGCTGATCGAGCATGAACGCCTGATATTCGGCGGTCGAGCGGTAGCGCTGGAATCGGCCCGACTTGCCGCCATGCCCCGCCTCCATATTGACTCGAAACAGCAGCGGATTGCTGTCGGCCTTGGTCGCCCGCAGCCGCGCCACCCACTTGGCGGGCTCGTAATATTGGACCTGGCTGTCCCATAGCCCGGTCCCGACGAACATCGCCGGATAGGCTTGCGCGCGGACATTGTCGTACGGCGAATAGGACAGGATATAGTCGTAATATTGCTTCTGCGCCGGATTGCCCCACTCGTCATATTCGTTGGTGGTCAACGGAATCGACGCGTCGAGCATGGTCGTGACCGCATCGACAAACGGCACTTGCGAGACGATCACGCGGTAATCCTGCGGTGCCATGTTGGCGATGGCTCCCATCAGCAGCCCGCCGGCGCTTCCGCCGAGCGCCGCCACCCGGTCCTTCGCCGCATAGCCCTGGCCGGTGAGGTAGCGGGTAACGTCGATGAAGTCGGTGAAGCTGTTCTTCTTGGTAAGCAAATGGCCCTGGTCGTACCAGGCGCGGCCCATCTCCTGGCCGCCGCGAACGTGCGCAATGGCATAGACCATGCCGCGGTCGAGCAGGTCGGCAATGGTCGGCGACCACGCCGGGTTGGTGGACGACCCGTAGCTGCCATAGGCGTATTGCAGCATCGCCGCGGTGCCGTCGCGCTTGAAGCCCTTGCGATAGACCAGCGACACCGGGATCCGGGTGCCGTCGCGCGCCGTCGCCCACACCCGCTCGGTAACATAATTGGCAGGGTTGTAGTTGGGCGCCGGCGTCCGCTTGAGCACCGTCCGCGCTCCGGTCGCCGCATCCACTTCGTACGTGATTTTCGGCGTCGTCAGCGAGTCATAGGTGTAGCGGAGCTTGGTCGTCGCGACCTCGCGATTGTCGCCAAGGCTCATCGCATAGGCGGGTTCATCCGAATCGACGTCGCTGCTCCGTCCGGAATTCTGCAGCAGCCAGATCTTCTTGTTTCCGCCAGAGCGCTGCTCGATCGCGATGAAGCTGTTGAACGGCTGGAAGTTCTCGATGAACACATTGGGATCGTGCGGCACGAGGTCGGTCCATGCGGCGCGATTTCCGGCCGCGGCGTCCCCAACGGTCATCAGCCGGTAATTGGGCGCGTTCCAGTTGGTGCGGATCACCCAATGGTCGCCGACGTGGTCGGTATCGTAAAGAAATTCGCGCTCGCGTGGTGCCAGCAGCGCGAATTCACCGGGCCTTGCCGCACTCGTGCAACGCTGCTCGTTGCTGACCGTGCTCTCGAGGAAGATGCAGATGAACTTGTCGTCGCTGGTGCGGCCGACGCCCATATAAAAGCTGTCGTCTTTCTCCTCGTAGATCAGGCGGTCGGCGGACGCCGACGTGCCCAGCACATGCGCTTTCACGCGCTTGCTGAGCAAAGTTACCGGGTCCTTCTCGATATAATAGATGGTGCGGTTGTCGTCGGACCAGACCAGGCTCGGTTCGACGTTGTCGACGACGTCGGACAGCGCCTTGCCGGTCGCCAGGTCCTTGATCTTCAATTTGTACTGCCGGCGCCCGACAACGTCCTCGGCAAAGGCCAGCATGCGATTGTCCTGACTGACTTCCCAGTCGCCGACCGAGAAGAAGCCGTGGCCCTTGGCCATCGCCGGCTGGTCGAGCATCACTTGCTCACGCGCCTTCATGCCGCCGAGCCGGCGGGCCAGCATCGGATAATCCGCACCGACGTCGAAACGGGTGTAATAATAATAGCCGCGCTCGCGCACCGGGACGCTCGAATCGTCCTGCTTGATGCGGCCGACAATCTCCGAATAAAGCTTGTCCTGAAGCGGCTTCAGCGGCGCCATCAGCGCGTCCGCATAAGCGTTCTCCGCGTTCAAATAGGCGAGCATCTCGGGCAGCTTCCGGGTGTCGTCGCGCAGCCAGTAATATTCGTCGTTGCGGTTCGCGGGACCTTTCACGACGAATGGCTTCTTCGCCACGGTTGGCGGGGTTGGAAGCGGCGTGGTTTGCGCGTGAACGAGGGCGGGGAGCGCGCCTATTGCCAGCACCGTCCACAAACGTTTCATGCTCAAACTCCTCAGTATTTTGACGATGATTTGCATGCGCTGCGACAGCGCAGCACGGGTCAGGGTTTCAACCGCAGGAATCGCACGGCATTGTTGTAGAAAATGTCCCGCTTCTGCCGCGCGGTCAGGAACGGTGCGTTTTCAATGTTCTCGATACCCGCGGCGATCGCGTCTGGCCAGATCATCTGGTCCGAACCGAACATGATGCGTTTGCCGAAACCCGCATCGACCAGCCGCTTCAAATAAGCGTGAAAGTCGGCGCGCGGATAAGCATAATCGATGATCCCAGTGTCCACGTAGACCTGTGGATAGGCATACATCAGCGCGATCATGTTCTCGGCGAATGGCCAGCCGGCGTGCATCGCATAGATGCGCAGCTTGGGGTGGCGCATCAGCACCTCTTCCAACAGCAAGGCATTGCCCTGCGCGATACGCATATTTGGCGAACCAAAGTAGGCGATTCCGGGCGGTCCGGGCCCAACATGGAGGCCGACCGGGATGTCGAGCTCTTCGGCCAGCGCATAATAAGGCTCGAGCCTCGGGTCGTTAGGCGCGATTCCGGCATATTGCGCGTCGATCTCGCCCATCACCTTCAGCCGCCCGGCGGCATGCAGCGCGCGAAGCTCGGCGATTGTCGGCAGCTCGCCGTCGCCGAAGCTCAGTCCCGACAGGATCCGGTCGGGCGCAAGTTGGCGCCATTCTTCGACACGCTTCCAATCGTTGCCGCTAGCGACCGCGACGATGTTCAGCCGCTTGAGCTCGGCAATGCTGCGGTCGCGGATTTCGGCGTCGCTGGTCGGCCCGACGAATGAGCGCGGGCAGGTCGGCGCGATGCTGAAGCGTTGCAGATAATCTTCGATTGGCTTGGCAGGATCGCGCTCGGGCCACGGACCGTAAGGCGCGCATATGCGCTGGCCCGGCGGACCGTAGGCATCCGCGGCCTCGGCGTGGAGGTGCATGTCGATGATCGGCGGCGGTGTGGCGGTGGCGACCGCGGCGGCAAGAAGCATTTCGAACATCCGGGGTCTCCCTCAGGCTGCGGCGACGATCCTTGCCCATTCTTCTTCATTGATCACTCGAATTCCGAGCTCCGCGGCTTTCTTGAGCTTGGACCCGGCTCCCGGCCCGGCGACGACCAGGTCGGTCTTGGCGCTCACCGATCCCGCCGAGCGCGCTCCCAATCGCTCGGCCTGCGCCTTGGCCTCGTCGCGGCTCATGGTCTCGAGGCTGCCGGTGAAGACGATGGTCTTGCCGGTCCATTCGGTCTCGCGCGCGGTCGAGACAAACGGCAACGGGCGAACCTCCGACAGTAAATCGTCGAGCACTTCGCGGTTGTGCGGCTCATGGAAGAAGTCGACCAGCGCCGCGGCGACCACCGGCCCGACGCCATCGACCGCCGACAGTTCGGCCTGCCCATTGTCACCGGTCGCGGCCGTCCTGAGCGCCCCGATGGTGCCGAATGCGCGCATGAGGTCCTTGGCGGTGACGATGCCGACGTGGCGAATGCCGAGCGCGAACAGGAAGCGCGCCGGCTCGGGCCCGCGCCGCGCCTCGATCGAGGCGAACAGATTGTCGATCGATTTCTCCTTCCAGCCTTCGCGGCCGAGCAGTTCTTCTTGATGCCCATGCAGCCGGAAAATATCGGCGGGCGAATGCAGCCAGCCTAAATCGACGAACTCGACAATAGTCTTCTCGCCTAGCCCGTCGATGTCGAGCGCGCCGCGGCTGACGAAATGCTTCAACCGCTCGATGCGCTGCGCCGGGCAGATCAGGCCGCCGGTACATCGAACATCGACTTCGCCCTCTTCGGCCACCGCTTCGCTGCCGCATTCGGGGCAATGGTCGGGGAACACGTAAGGCTGGCGTGGCTCGTTGCGGGTCAGATTCTCGATTACCTGCGGGATGACATCGCCGGCGCGCTGGATTCGCACCCGGTCGCCGACGCGCAAGCCGAACCTCGCGATCTCGTCGCGGTTGTGCAGAGTGACATTGGCGACGATCACTCCGCCGACCCCGATCGGCGTCAAGCGCCCGACCGGCGTCAGCTTGCCGGTGCGGCCGACCTGGATGTCGATCGCTTCCAATGTGGTTTCGGCCTTTTCGGCAGGAAATTTGTGCGCGAGGCCCCAGCGCGGCGCCCGCGCCACCTGGCCGAGCCGTTCCTGCCAGTCGAGCCGGCCAACCTTATAGACCACGCCGTCGATATCGTACGGCAGGTCGGCGCGCATTTTTTCGATCGCCCGGTAGTGGGCAAGCATCGCGGCCACGTCGTCGCACCGCACAAGTAATTCGCTGACCGGGAACCCGAACGATTCGATCCGCTTCATCGCCAGCAGTTGCATCGCTCCCAGGGGTTCGCTGATTTCGCCCCAACCGTGGGCGAGGAAGCGCAGCGGCCGCGCGGCGGTGACGCTCTGGTCTTTCTGCCGGAGCGATCCCGCGGCGGCGTTGCGCGGATTGGCGAAGATCTTGCCGCCCGCCGCCTCCTGCCGCTGGTTGAGGGCGGCGAAGTCCACCTTCGACATATACACTTCGCCGCGCACTTCGAGCACGCTTGGCGCTCCGGCAATGCATGGCGGAATGTCCGAGATTGTCCGCGCATTGGGCGTCACATCCTCCCCGATCGTCCCGTCGCCGCGCGTCGCCGCCAGCACCAGCTGGCCCTTCTCATAGCGAAGCGAGCAGCTCAGCCCGTCGATTTTTGGCTCGGCGGTCATCGCCACCAGCTCATTTTCGCCCAGATTGAGGAACCGCCGGACGCGGCCAACGAACTCGCGCACTTCATCTTCCGAAAACGCATTTTCGAGGCTCAGCATTGGCCGCGCGTGGGCGACCTTGGCCAGTGCCGACGTCGGCGCCGCGCCGAGCCGCTTCGACGGCGAATCCACGCGCACCAAATTCGGGTACTTGGCCTCAAGCGCCGCATTCTCGCGGACCAGCGCGTCATAGTCGGCGTCGCTGATCTCGGGCTCGCCCTGATCGTGATACAGAAAGTCGTGGCGCGCGATTTCTTCCGCCAGCCTCGCCAGCCGCGCCGCCGCCTCGGCTTCGGTCACGTTGCCCGCCATCTCAGCCGAACAATTCCTCGAGGAAGTTGATCAGCGACGTCCATGACCGCTCGGCGGCGAGCTCGATGTATTGAACCCCGGGGATCGCACCGGTCATGCTGGGATTGGTGAAGCCGTGCTGGACCTGGCCGTAGGCGTGGATTTGCCAGTCGGCGCCGGCCTCGGTCAGCTCCTTGCCGAGCGCGACTACCGCTTCGGGCAGAGCATAGGGATCGTCCCAGCCGTGGAAGGCGATGACCTTGGCCTTGATCGGCTGCGGCGGCAGGCCGGGCGGGTCGAACAAGCCGTGGAAGCTCGCCACTCCGGCGATGTCGGCGCCGCTGCGGACGAGGTCCAAGGCGCATTGGCCGCCGAAGCAATAGCCGATCGCGACAATGCGGTCGGACTCGACCGCGTCCAATTCGCGGACGGACTCGAGTATGCAAAGAAGCCGTTTTCTCAAGCTCGCCCGATCGCTGCGTAAGCGTTTGAGTTCGTTGGACATTATGTCGCGGGAGGAGCCGCGGAAGCGCTTGCCGAAGGGGTCGGCGACAAAGCCCGTATAGCCCAAATGGACGAGCTGCCGAGCGAAGCCCAATTCGAGGTCGGACACGCCCATCACGGTCGGAAAAATGATCACGCCGGGGCGCCGCGCGCCGTCGCGGCGGGCGACCAATACCCCCTCGAGCTCCTCGCCCTCGAAATTCAGCCCAACCGGCGTCTCGCGCGTCATTCGAGTTCCTTAGCCAGTTCGGCGAGCTGGAGCGCTTGCGCAGCGACCGCGCAAGCCTGCGCGACCGGCTGCTGGCAGTGCTCGAATCGGCGCGCGTGCAGGACGCCATCGAGGCCGACCGCATTGTCGCGATCGGCTATTGCTTCGGCG
>JBKJYX010000138.1:0-9762 GCA_046715575.1 Sphingomicrobium sp.
ACGACCCTGCGGATGGTCTCCGACTTGGTCGCGCCCATCGCCAGCGATCCGTCGCGCATCGCGTGCGGCACCGCGGCGATCGAATCGTCGGCCATCGAGCTGATGAACGGGATGATCATGATGCCCATGACGAGCCCCGCGGCGAGCGCGCTTTCGCTGCTGGCGTTGCTGATTCCAAGCGCGATACCAAGATCGCGGACCTGGGGAGCAACCGTGAGCGCGGCGAAATAGCCGTAGACCACGGTCGGCACGCCGGCGAGGATCTCGAGGATCGGCTTCATCCACGAGCGAACGCGCGGGTGAGCGTATTGCGTCAGGTAGATCGCGCTCATCAGGCCCAGCGGGATGGCGACGATCATGGCGATGATGGCGCCGATGAACACCGTACCCCAGAACAGCGGGATCGAGCCGAACGCGCCCGACGATCCGGCCTGGTCGGCGCGCATCGCCATTTGCGGGCTCCACTGGGTGCCGAACATGAACTCGCTCACCGGCACCAGCTTGAAGAAGCGCAAGCTCTCGAACATCAGCGACAAGAGGATTCCGAGCGTCGTCAGGATGGCGATCAGCGAGGCCGCGATCAGCACCGCCATCAGCCATCGCTCGACCCCGGTGCGAGCGCGGAATTGGGGCGACGTGCGGCGCAACGCAAAGGCTGCGGCGGCGAGCGCGAGCAGGATCGCGATGCCCCCGCCGATCGTCGCGAAACGGTTTTCAGCTTCCTTGAAACGGGGGACCAGCGTGGGGGATTCGGGATTGAACCCGGCGTCGCGCTGGCCGCTCGCTATCTCGCGCGCTTCGGACAGGATCGATTCGCGCTGCATCTCGAACGCCGGCAGCACGCGCCCTTCGGGGCTCGCCAGCACCGCTTGGTCGACAAAGCGCGATTGCACCGGCGACCACACCGCAATGAACAGCAAGGCAGGCAGGGCGGCCCACATCGCGGCATAGGCGGCGTGATAGACGGGAAGCGAGTGGAGCCTGGTCGTGCCCCTCAGTCGGCTGGCCCGCGAGAAGCCGAGCCATCCCGCAATTGCGGCGATGGCCAGGACCGCGGCGAGCGCAATGGTCAAGCTCATTACGCTCGCCGCCGTTGGTTTACTTCAGGGTCGACGGGTCGAGCGGGGTAAGCGCGCTCGCCTGCGCCGTCGCGGCGCTTGCATCGGCCCCGCCGAACGGGACCAGGCCGATCCGCTCAAGCGCTCCGCCCTTGCTCCACGCCTTGGCGTAGGCCGCGACCAGGTCCTTGATCTTCGGCTTGGCAACCAAATGCTCGCCCTTCACGTAGATGTAGAGCTTGCGCGCACCGGGATAGCTGAGATCGCTGATCGTCTGCTCGGTCGGGGCGACGCCGGCGATCGAGACCGGCCGGACCTTGTCCGCATTCTCCTCGAGATACGAGAAACCGAGAACGCCGAGCGTGCCCGGATCGGCGGAGACCTTCTGGACCAGCAGATTGTCGTTCTCGCCGGCTTCGACGAACGCGCCGTCCTCACGCACCTTGGTGCAGACTTCCTTGTGCTTGTCCTCGTCGGTCTTCTTCAATTCCTTCATCGCCGGATCGCTCTCGCAGCCCTTGGTCAGGTAGAGGTCGGCGAGGCTGTCGCGAGTGCCGGAGGTCGGCGGCGGGCCGAGCACGCGGATCTTGGTCGCGGGAAGCGCCGGATTGACGTCCTTCCAGGTCTGCGCGGTGTTGGCGCCCTTGCCGAACGGGTTGGCGGCGAGCGCCTTGTAAATATCGGCCTGGGTGAGGTCCATCGGCGCCGAGCCGTTGGCCTCAATGAGGGTGAGCCCGTCGATTCCGATCGCAACCTCGATGACGCTCTTAACGCCGGCCTTCTCGCACGCCTCATATTCGCTCTTTTTCATCGGCCGCGACGCGTTGACGATGTCGGGGAAGGTTCCTCCGACGCCACCGCAAAACAGCTTGATCCCCGCCCCGGTGCCGGTCGATTCGACGATCACGCTGGTGCCGGCGGAGGCCCGCTGAAAGCCTTCGGCGACGGCCTTGGTAAAGGGATAGACGGTCGAGGAACCGACGATCTTGATCTGCTGGCCGGAGCCGCCCTGGGATCCGTTGCCGCCGCATGCGGCGAGCAACCCGGTGACGGCGATCAGGGGGATGAGTTTGGTCATATTATTTCCTTGTCCAAGGGAAGCCATAGCCGGTCGCCTAAGACGGGGCATCTGACGCCTGTGCGACAGTCAGGTTACAGTTTTATGACAGCAGCGATTCATCCCGGCGCGACCGGCAGGCGAGCGACGACTTCGGTTCCCTCGCCGACCGTACTGTGGATATCGAGCGCGCCCTTGTGGCGCTCGACGATGTGCTTGACGATCGCCAGGCCGAGCCCGGTGCCGCCCGAGTCGCGGCTGCGGGCGGCGTCGACTCGGTAGAATCGCTCGGTCACCCGGCGCAAATGCTCGCGCGGGATCCCCGGACCGTTGTCGGCGACGGAAAGGCGGATCCAGCCGTCATCGAGAATCGCCGCAACGCGGATCAGGCACTCGCCGCGCTCGCATCCGTAGCGGATCGCATTGCTGAGCAAATTGTCGACCAGCTGCAACAGTTGCGCGCGGTCGCCGAGGATGGCCGGCAGGTCTTGCTCGACGTCGAGCCGGATGCTGCATTGCTGCGCGCCACGGCAGGCATTTTCGACCGCGCTTGTCGCGACTTCGGCGACCGACACCCGGTCGGCGGGGGTGACGAAGCGGACCGCTTCGATCCGCGACAGGCTCATCAAATCCTCGATGATCCGCAACATGCGCTTGGCTTCGCTGCGGATGATCGCGCCGAACTTCACGCGATGCTCACCGTCCAGATCGGCCTCGTCGGCGAACGTTTCCGAATAACCGAGGATGGTCGACAAGGGCGTGCGCAGCTCGTGGCTGGCGTTGGCGACAAAATCGACCCGCATCCGCTCCGCCGCGATCGCCGCCGACCGATCAATCAGCCGGACCAGCAGCATCCGGTCGTCGATCTCGCGAATCGACAGGGTCCACGGCCGCCCGAACTGTCCGATCCCGGTGATCTCCACATCCCCCGCGGCTCCCGGCAGGATATGTTCGAGCGCCTGCGGATGGCGGATCGCCAGGCGAACGTCATTGCCCTCGATCGCGGCTCCGAGCAGCGCCCGCGCCGCCGCATTCGCGTAGCGAACGACGCCGCGGTCGACGACCATCGCCGGTTCGTCGAGCGCGTCGAGGAAGGATCGGATGCCGGCGGAAGCCATGGAGTCTGTCTGTAGCGTATCGGGCAATGAGGGCTATCCAAATGACACCGGGAAAGACCCCTCGCCCATGGCGGGCGAGGGGGAGCCTTTCAGGAGGGGAGTGGGACCGAAAGGCTAAAAGTCGATCTGGACCCGAGTCATTACCACGTCGACGCCATAGTCGATGTCGTCGAGGCCAGGCGTTGAGGACGAGACCCCTTCCACTTCGTCGGCGAAAGGTCCGCCCGTGACGAAGGAATGCGAATATTGGAAGAGTACGCGGAAATAATCTTCCGGGATCCAGATGAGGCTGGCGAGCAGGCCGAGCTGCTTACCGCCTTTGGTGAAATTCGCGGCGGATCCCGTGCCCGTGCAGTTAAGCGTGAGCGACGTGAAGGTGTTGGTGCAGCCGTTCTTCAGCTTTTCCGAGTCGAGGTCGAGATAATCGACGCGGCCGTTGAGCTGCAAAGCGCCCCAGCCGCCTTTGCTGAACGGCTTCAGCACTTTGGTGCGGTCCCACGCGCCGGCTTTGTAGCCGCGAGTCTCGCCGGTCAGGAAGTAACCGATTTCGGCGTAACCGCCCCAGAATGACGGGTTGCCGTCCGGCACAAACGCCGCGGCCGTCGTCGTTCCGGCGGTGCTGCCGGGGAACAGGTCCAGTGTATTGGTGATGCCCAACTGATCGCCCGCTTCGTAGGCCCTGGACTTTAGATATTGCGCTTCCGCGGAGACGTGCAGCGATTTGAAGATTCCCCCGAACTCAACGCCGAAGATATCATCACCCTTCGCGGCGAAGTTGCCCGTGTCGACAAAGCGGACGTCAGTCAGCTGCGAGAATGGGCGCGCGCGGTAGCGGGCAAGCTGGCCCGCGGACGGTTGGCCCGACGAGCTCGGCGTGGTCGACCCATTGTTCGACTGGAACTCGCGGTGCTGGAAGTTGGCTCCGAAGTGCATTTGATTGCCGCCGATCAGCGGCGCGTAAACGCCGCGCGCCGCGACAATCCAGCCATCGTTGTCGAGGCTTGAATCGATCGAGTGGGCGGCGAACAGGCCAGCGTTGAACCGGAGGTCGCCCGCCTTGTTGACCAGGCCGGCCGACATACCGATGCGACGCGTGTTGATGAACGCATCATCGAACGCTGCACGTTCGATGTAGGAGGTAAAACGCGAGCTAGTGATCTGCTCGAGGCCGTTCAGCGTCTCGTGGTTGCCGATCGACCAGCTCCATGGCTTGCCTTTTGGAGCATAGGTCAGGATCACATCGCCGAAGCCGGTGGCGGCGTTGGCGAAATCCATTTCGAACTTGTATCCGAAGCCGCCCGGGATGGTTCCTTCCGCTCCCAGGCGGATGCGGCGGGCCCGCGTGTTGAAGCCCAGGTTGCGCGTCAGTAGCGACCCGTTGGGCTGGTCGTCGGGATTGAAGACCCAGCCCGCATCATATTTGATGCGGCCGCGCGGCTTGAACGACCAGCCCGCATCCTTGTCCTCGAACAGCGGCGCGCCCTTCCACGACGGCGCACTGGCGGTCATTTGCGTCTTGATGCCTTCGAGCGCTTCCTGAAGCGCCTCGACCTGGGCTTCGAGAAGCTCGATTTTCGCCTGGGCGTCGTCAACCGGCGCGGCCTCGGCGATTGCTGCGTCGGCCGTTGCGTCGGATGCGTCCGGTTCTTGCTGGGCCTCGGGCAGCTCTTGCGCGAAGGCGGTCGCTGGAAAAGCCACGGCGCTAGTACCAAGCAGCACAGCGATTACAGTCTTGCGAATCATTATATTTCCCTTTCCCCCGCCTCCGAGTGGAGGCCGTGAGCGCCCGTCCTTCGTCGACGGGCTCTCCTGTCTTCAGTGTTTGGTTTTGGTTCGGACTATTTGAGACTTGCGAGATTGAGCGGAACGAGGTTGCGAGCGGCCAATTGGCTGCGTGCGCGGACATTGTTCGGCGCCGACACTAGGCCAAGCTGCATCAGATACCCCTTGGGCCCAGCCGCGCTTTCCTTGGTGAATTCCGCGACGAATGCGCGGATCGCCGGGATCGCTTTGGCGTGCGCGTTCTTCACGTAGATGTAGAGCGGGCGGGCGCCTGGGTATTTGAATGCACTGATCGTCTGGTAGGTAGGCGGAACGCCGTTAATCATCAGACCTTTGAGCTTGCCGGCATTCTCTTCAAGGTAAGAGTAGCCGAAAATACCCAGCGTTCCGGGGTTGCCTTCGAGCTTTTGGACGATCAAATTGTCGTTCTCTCCAGCCTCGATGAATGCGCCATCCTCTCGCATCCCAGTGCAGACGGCTTTGTGTTTTTTCTCATCGCTCTTTTTAAGCGCGACCATTCCAGGATTGCTCTCGCAACCCGCGGCCATAATGAGCTCGGCGAGCGCGTCGCGTGTGCCGCTGGATGGCGGTGGTCCATAAACTCGAATCGGAAGCGCCGGGTATTTAGCGTTGACGTCCTTCCAGGTCTTGGTTCGGTTTGGTTTGCCGTAGGGAGTCTTGGCGAGCGCCATATAGATTTCGCGGGTGGTCACGCCGGAGATCGACGTCCGCTTGGACGTCGCCAGAGCAATGCCGTCGATGCCGACCTGGATTTCAGTGATCTGCTTGACTCCATTCGCCGCGCACAACTTGGCTTCCGAGGCCTTCATTCGGCGCGACGCGTTGGCAACGTCTGGGTAGCGAGCGCCGACCCCGGAGCAGAACAGCTTCATGCCGGCGCCGGTGCCGATCGATTCGATGATCGGCGTGCCGAGCCGCGGATTGGCTCGCGCGACTCGCTCGGCGACCGCTTTGGCGAATGGATAGACGGTCGACGACCCGACCGCGCGCATCTGGCTGCGGGCGTCGGCCGCGGTCGGCAGCGAAACTGCAACCAGCAGCGCTGCCGCGTATGTGAATTTCTGGTTCATCTGAGTCCCCTTTTGGGCGGCCCAACGCCGTCCGACGACTCGCGATTTAGGAGCCAAAAGCTACGCGCGAATGACGCAGCCATGACACATTGATGACAGGAATGACGCGGCCGCGGCCCGTCTGAAGATCACCCCAGATAGTTGGGGTGGAAGCTCGCCAGGCGGCGCATTTCCGCCCAGTCGCGGAACTGGATTTCGCGCCCCTTGCGCTCGATCAGCCCCTGGCGCTGCAGGTCCGCGAACACGCGGTTGACGTTGACCGAGGTCTGCCCGGTGATGTCCGCGATCTGCTGCTGGGTGAACGGGTTGGTCATCCGGCCGCTCTCGCCCTTGATGCCACTCCGGGCCGCCGTCTCGCACAGCAGGTGTGCCACCCGGGCAGTGGAATCGCGCCGGCCGCAATTGACCAGCCATTCATAACTGATCGATTCGTTGCGCTGGATCAGGCGCCAGAAGAAGCGGCACAGCTCGGGGTGCGCATCGATGATGCGATCGAGGTCCTCGGCTTTTCCGACCATGACTTCGCTTCGAACGATTGCCTGGACGCCATAATCGGCCACCCCATCGTGCGGCAATATGCCTTCGCCCTGAAAGCGCAGCGCGACGATCTGGCGGCGGCCGCTGCCGACATTCTTATATTTGCACAGGATGCCCGAGCGCACGAACATGACCTCGTCGCGCGGCGCGCCCGGCTCGCGAAATGGCCGTCTCGGATCAACCGAAACCGCCTTGTAGGGAATGTCTTCGAGGAGCGCGGCGATGCGCGGGTCCAGCCGCGCCGCGATCAACGCGTCATGGAGCGATACACCGGCCGTAGCCGCCGCGGAACGCCGACTCGGCATGGCATTCTCCCCTTGGAGTGATTGGCCCCTAGCCGGAACCGCGCGAATTTGCGACGGCGGCCGGGTCATTCAAATATCTTTGCAAGTTCGTCGCGCAAGGCTTTGGTTTGACTTGACGACAGGTCGGTCGCGGATTTGAGGTCTGGCGGTCCGGGCCAACCCCGGTCGGCGACTTCGAGGTCGCCCCATTCGCGCGTTCCCGAATAGCGCGGAATGACGTGGAAATGGACGTTTGGATCGACCATCATCAGCATTAGATAATTGATCCGCTCGTAGCGGCAGAAGCCGGCGAGGCCGTTCTCGATTCCCGCAATGACCGCGGCCTGCTCGGTGAAGGCGTCTCGGGGGAGAGCCCCGTAAGCCGTGGCATCGCTTTTCGCCGCGAGGACCAGCGAGCCGAGCGTCACCTGCGCCGGCCGCACCAGCACCAGCCAATGCACATATTCGCGGACCAGGGTCGCAGGGTAGCCGAACTTTTCGATCGTTGCGTTCATGGGTTGGTTCGCTTGCCTTCGCTGACCCCCGACCTTAAGGACCGCGCGCGCCTTGGGAACCCCTCACAAGGTGCGCCGTGGCGATCGTAGCTCAGCTGGTTAGAGCATCGGTTTGTGGTACCGAGGGTCGCGGGTTCAAGCCCCGTCGATCGCCCCATTTTTTCGCTATCCTTGGCGACTGTTGCAAAAGAGTTGGAATTCTCTCGCCCATGTCCACCCCCTGGCGCTTCCCTGACTATGACGCGCATGAAATCCTTCACTTCGTTCATGACGAGGCGTCGGGCCTGCGGGCGATCATCGCCATTCATTCGACCCACCTTGGCCCGGCGGCAGGCGGGGTGCGCTTCTGGCATTATGCCGACGACGCCGAAGCTATCACCGACGCGCTGCGCCTCTCGCGGGGCATGAGCTACAAAAACGCCATGGCCGGGCTGCCGCTGGGCGGCGGCAAATCGGTTATACTGGCCGACGAAGCGCGGACCAAGTCGCCCGAGATGCTCGCCGCGTTCGGCCGCGCTATCAACGGGCTCTGCGGGCGCTATGTCACCGCCGAAGACGTCGGCATGAGCGTCAAGGACATGATCGAGGTCAGCCGCCAGACGAAATTTGTCGCCGGGCTGCCGGCCGAAGGCGGCGTCGGCGGCGACCCCGGCCCGCATACTTCGCTCGGCGTCTTTCTCGGCCTGAAGGCGGCGGTCCGTCACAAGCTCGGCAAGGACAGTGTCGCCGGACTGCACATCGCGGTCCAGGGCGCGGGCAGCGTCGCAACCGGGGTTGTGCTCCACGCGGCCGCCGAAGGGGCCAAGCTGTCGATCGCCGACATCGATCCCGCCAAGGCCAAGAAGCTGGCCGACGCCGCCGGCGGCAATGTCGTCGCGCCCGAAGAGATTCTTGCCCTCGAGGCCGACGTGCTCAGTCCCAATGCACTGGGCGCGATTTTCGATGGAGAGAACATCCCGAAGCTGCGGGTCCAGGTCATCGCCGGCGGCGCCAACAACCAGCTCGCCACGCCCGCGGACGGCGCCCGGCTTCATGAGCGCGGTATCCTCTACACGCCCGATTACGTGACCAATTCCGGCGGTATCATCAGCGTCTGCACCGAATATCTGGACGACGGGGACGAGAAACTGGTTCGCCAGCGGATCGAGGCGATTCCCGGCAAGCTCGAGCAAATCTGGGCCGACAGCAAGACCTCGGGCCGCGACCCGGCGGCGGTCGCTGACGCCATGGCGCAGCGGCTGATCGGCCGAGGCTGACGCCTCCGCCCGGCGCCATGCACGCATTTGCCAATCCGGCGCGATTCTTGCGCATCGCTCGGCCGGCGACCAGCTGGTCGCTGTCGATCGGGCTGCTTCTGGTTGTCACCGGAATCGCGGCCGGCCTGGCCCTGACTCCGCCCGACTATCTGCAGGGCGAGACAGTTCGCATCCTCTACGTCCACGTGCCCGCCGCCTGGCTGGGCATGGCGGGCTGGGCGGGGATCGCCGCCGCGTCGGTGAGCCAGCTGGTTTGGCGCCATCCGCTGGCCGCGGTCGCCGGGCGAGCGATCGCTCCCGCCGGCGCGACCTTCGCGCTGGTCTGCCTCGCGACCGGCTCGATCTGGGGCCGGCCCGCCTGGGGCACGTGGTGGGAATGGGACGGTCGGCTGACCTCGATGCTGATCCTGTTCTTCCTCTATCTGGGTTACATCGCGCTGGCCTCGGCCGAGCGCGAGCGCGGCGGGGAAGGGCGGCTGGCCTCGATCTTCGGACTGGTTGGGGCGATCAACCTGCCGATCATCCATTATTCGGTGCTGTGGTGGCGCACGCTCCACCAGGGCCAGAGCATCGGCCTTTCAGGCTCGAGCATCGACGGCTCGATCCTGTGGCCGCTGCCGCTGACCATGCTTGGCTTCACCGCGATTTTTGCCGCCGTGGTGCTGATGCTCATGCGAGCCGGGCTGGCCGAGGCCAAGGTCGAGGCGCGAATGCGCCGGGCGGCAGCGACATGAACCCGTGGCCGTTCGTCATCGCCGCTTACGCAGTGGCAATTGTCGCCACCTCCGCGCTTGTTTTGTGGGCGTACGTCTCGATGCGTCGGGCCGAAGCCGCCGTCGACAAGCTCCGCAAATGAAGCCCAAGAATCAGCGGCTGGTCCTGGTCGTCGCGGCCAGCGTTGCGGTGCTGGTTGCGGTCCTGCTCGCAATGTGGGGCCTGAAGGACCGAGCGGCCTATTTCTACACGCCGGCCGATGTCGCCGCCGGCCTCGCCGCCGACGGCAAGGCGGTTCGGCTTGGCGGCATGGTCGAGAAGGGCTCGGTTCAGCGCGACCCGGACGGCGT
>JBKJYX010000139.1:0-5430 GCA_046715575.1 Sphingomicrobium sp.
GCCCGGGAGGCTCCCTTGCCAGCCCGTTCGCGCGCTTCAGCGGGCAGCGTCAGCTGTTCGCTCATATCAAATTACTCCAATGCCAAAGCCCCGCCACGCCTCCAGGGATGACCATGGCCGGGGAAGCGCGCGCCCTAGTGCAGAGTGGCGCGAAAGGCAAGCAACCGCAGTATTCCGGCGAAGGCAGGAATCCAGGAACTGGGCTCCTGCCGACGCAGGAGCACGGAGCTTAATTAATCCGGGACGAACGGAAACCGAGCAGGGACAGTTTGGCCTGGATGCTGTCCGGTCCGGCGAGATGCCCGGTGCCGACCGCGACGAAGACGGTGCCGGGCTTCTGCAACCGCCTGGCGATCCAGTTTGCCCAGCTGGTGTTCCGCTGGGTGAACATGACGTTGTAGCTTTCGGGCGAATTGGTCCGCATCTGATCGAGCATCGTCGCGAATATGCCGGACTCGCCGCGGTTCCAGGCTGCCTGCATCTGGCCCATCACGATCGCCAGATTCCCCACCGAGCTGACATCCTGCGCCGCCCGCCCCGAGGGCGTCGGCTGCTGGGGCATGCGGTCGAACATGCCCAGCTGAAATTCGAAGGTCTCGAGCCCTTCGACCGGCTTGCCCGAGGCTTCGGCCGCCCGTCGCAGGACCATGTCGGCGCCATTATCGGCACTCATGCCTCGCGCTCGCCCGGCGGAGATAGCCATACGGGTTGAAGCAAGGAAAGATGCGTTTGGAGTCACGGCGAGATCGGGCACGCGGCGCGGCATCGTAATCGGCCCGCCCGGGGCACGATGCATGCTCCCGGGCACGATCGTCTCCAGCACCAGCTCGTCCGAGGCGGTGAACGCGGTCTTCACCTCGTCATTGAACCAGGCCGATTTGCCGTCGAGAGCGTGAAAAGTGCCGAACAGATAGATGATTGTGTCGGCGTCGTTGACCACCCAGATCGCGGGATGGGCGTCAGGAACCCGGGTCGCCGACGAGTGTACGGGGGCGGGCGCAACCGATGCTGCGGCGATCGCGGCGGCAATCAGAAAATGTGCCATCCTCCGGGTCTCCCACCCACGGACCGGCGCTGAGGAATTGGATGACGGATGAGCGCGGCTCAAAACGCCGACTGGCCCGGAAGGTCCGCACCCGCCCATGCGTGCATCGCAGCCCCCCAGCCCGATACCCGGCCATTATGGTCACCGGAAGATTAACAAATGTCTAGCGGAAAGCCGCTCAACGTGAATTTTTCTCGTTGCGTATCAGCAACAAAGGGCCCGTCCGCCGATATTTGGGGGTGCTGCGAACTATTGGACTCGGCGGACTCGATAGCCGTTCTTTTGCAGCATCGCGACCACTGAATCGGCCCCGGCGAGGTGACCGGCGCCGACCGCGACGAACACCGATCCGGGCGTCGCCATGCGGCGCTCGATCCACCGGGTCCAATTGACGTTGCGCCGCCTCAGGAGCGCTTCGCGCAGCTCCGGCGAGTCCGACAGATCTTCGTTGAAGCTCGCGGCAATGGCGGCGACGTCGCCTCGCGTCCACGCATTGATCATCTGCTGGAATTGAGCGTTCATCGCGGCCGGGGAGTCGATCGCGCCTTCGAGCAACGCGCGCTGGGCAGATTCAGGAAGCGTGTCGAACAGGCTTAGTTGCTCGGAGTTGGTTTCGAGCTGGCCGACCGGCTTTCCGGCCTGGGTGAAGGCCGTTCGAAGCACCGTCTCGACGCCGGCTTCGCCGCTCAGGCCGAGATCCTTGAACTGGACGCCGAGCAGCATGAAGGCGGCCGCCCAGGTTTCCATCCGGTCGTAGGCGGCGCGGGGAATGCCGGTCTTGGCGATCGCGGTCTCGAGCAGCGCGCGCTTCTCTGGCGGCACCCGGGTCGCAAGCGGCGGCAGGCCCTCGCGGAAACCGAGCCGGGCAAGTTCGCCGGCCAGCGCTTGCGGGTTGCTGTTATCGACGATGGTTTCGATGATCAGCCCCTGCGAGCCTGCAACCGCCTGGTCGAAAGTCGTGGTGCGCCACGGATAATTCTTGGGCAGCAAATGGATGGTGCCGAACAGATAGACGGTCGTGTCCTTGTCCGCGACCTGCCACAGGGCCGGACGGCCGGTGGCGCTGGCCGGCTGCGGTACCGTCGCGCAGCCCGCCAAAGCGGCCAGGCCGAGCATGCCCAGACCGCGCCGCAGGATTCTCTTCAACATTATAGGTACCTCTCGTCGCGGGAGCAGTTGTTGCCCGGCCATGTAGGGAGGCTGAACGTCAGACGCCAGTGTCGGGCTCGTCAGTCCCCGGACTGACTGCGCGCCACTTGCCCCTATCCACGCCATGCGCCAAACCCGCCCGCGAACCGACCGGCAACGCGAGTTTTTGAATGGGGAGCGGCGACCCTTGGCCTTGAGCTTTCAGGACCTGATCCTCACGCTCCATCGCTATTGGAGCGCGCATGGCTGCGTGCTGCTGCAGCCCTACGACATGGAAATGGGGGCGGGAACGTTTCATCCGGCGACCGTGCTGCGCGCGCTCGGCCCAGAGCCGTGGCAATGCGCCTACGTCCAGCCGTGCCGACGCCCGACCGACGGCCGCTACGGCGCCAACCCCAACCGGCTCGGCCATTATTACCAGTATCAGGTGATGCTGAAGCCGAGCCCGCCGGACCTACAGGAGCTGTACCTCGGCAGCCTGGCCGAGATCGGCGTGGATTTCCTCAAGCACGACATCCGCTTCGTCGAGGATGACTGGGAAAGCCCGACGCTCGGCGCCTGGGGACTGGGTTGGGAAGTCTGGTGCGACGGGATGGAAGTCACCCAGTTCACTTACTTCCAGCAGGTCGGCGGGTTCGACTGCAAGCCGGTCGCCGGCGAGCTCACCTACGGGCTCGAGCGGCTGGCGATGTATATCCAGGGCGTCGACAATGTGTTCGACCTTAAATTCAACGACGCTCGGCCGGGGGAAAGGGGCGTTACGTATGGCGACATCTTCCTCGAGAATGAGAAGCAGATGTCGGCGTGGAACTTCGAGGTCGCCGACACCGAAATCTTGTTCGACCTGTTTAAGAAGGCCACGGCGGAGTGCGAAAATTGCCTTGGCCACAAGCTTGCGATCCCCGCTTACGAGCAGGCGATCAAGGCCAGCCATGTGTTCAACACGCTGCAGGCGCGGGGCGTGATCTCGGTCGCCGAGCGCCAGGCCTATATCGGCCGCGTCCGCGACCTCGCCACGGCGGCCTGCGCGGTGTGGATGGAAGCGAAAGCGGCCTGATGGCCGATTTCCTGCTCGAACTTCGTAGCGAGGAAATCCCGGCGCGGATGCAGGCGCGGGCGCGCAACGATCTGGCGCGGATGTTCGCCGAGGAGCTGGGCAAGGCGGGGTTGGAAACGGGCGCGATCGACGTTCATTCGACGCCGCGGCGGCTGGTGCTGATCGCGCGCGGGCTGGCGGACGAAACCGCCGCGAGCCGCGAGGAG
The DNA here is from genome assembly GCA_046715575.1 of Sphingomicrobium sp. GTDB lineage: Bacteria > Pseudomonadota > Alphaproteobacteria > Sphingomonadales > Sphingomonadaceae > Sphingomicrobium. The sequence goes on from JBKJYX010000139.1 coordinate 3,458, forward strand.
ATCAAAGGGCCGAAAACATCGGCGCCCGCCCAGGCACTCGAAGGCTTCCTGCGCAAGACCGGGCTCAAGCGCGATGAGCTCGAGGAGCGCGACGGGGTGCTGTTCGCGGTGATCGATCGGCCGGGGCGGACCGCGGCGGCGGTGATCGGCGAAGCGCTAGCGCGGATCGTCGGCGATTTTCCGTGGCCCAAGGCGATGCGCTGGGGGAACGGGACGTTGCGCTGGGTGCGGCCGCTGCACGGCATTGTCGCGTTGCTCGGCGACGAGATCGTGCCGGTCGAGATCGACGGGATCCAGAGCGGCGCGAGCACCGTCGGCCATCGCTTCCACCATCCCGGCGCGATCACCATCGGCGGCGCCGGCGATTACGCCCAGAAATTGCGCGCCTGCCACGCGATCGTCGACCAGGACGAGCGCGAGCGGCTGATCCGCGAGGGCGCGGAAAAGGCCGCGGCCGATGCCGGCCTGACGCTGTTGCCGGATGAAGGGCTGGTGGTCGAGAATGCCGGGCTGACCGAATGGCCGGTGCCGCTGGTCGGCCGCTTCGATGCCGATTACCTCGACGTGCCGCGCGAGGTGATCGTCCTCACCATGCGCACCAACCAGAAATACTTCGCCTGCACCGACAAGAAGGGCGCGCTCGCACCGGCGTTCGTGTGCATCGCCAATTTAGACGCCAACGACGGCGGCGCGGGAATCGTCGAGGGCAACCGCCGGGTGCTCGCCGCCCGCCTCGCCGACGCCCGCTTTTTCTGGGAGCACGACCTTAAGGTTCCGCTCGAGGAGCGGGCGAAGAAGCTCGGCGGCATCGTCTTCCACGAGAAGCTGGGCACCGTCGCCGACAAGGTCGAGCGCGTTGCCAAACTGGCAAGCTGGCTGTGCGAAGAGGGGATCGTGCCGCCGCCCGCCCACATGTCGAAGGAGGAGCTTGCCCACGCCGCCCGCACCGCGGCCGGCCTGTGCAAGGCTGATCTGGTCACCGGCCTGGTCGGCGAGTTTCCCGAGCTCCAGGGCGTCATCGGCGGCCAGCTCGCCCACTGCCAGGGCCACTCGCAAGACGTCTCCAATGCCGTCCGCGACCATTACAAACCGGTCGGGCAAGGGGACGAGGTACCGACCGCGCCAGTGACGGTGGCGGTCGCGCTGGCCGACAAGCTGGATACGCTAGTTGGATTCTTCTTCTATCGGGAGTTGCCAACCGGTTCGAAGGATCCATTTGCACTTCGCAGGGCTGCGCTGGGTGCGATTCGTCTATTGGTTGAAAATTCGATCAGGCTCCCACTTCTGACAATCGCAGACGAAGCAGTAGAAGGGATTTCCGAAACTTGGAAAAAGCAGAAAAGAGGAGGTGCGTTCGCCCACGGCATTCGCAATGATCCACTGCTTGGCAAGCATGACTCCCAGTCATTCGACCTACTAGAATTCTTCGCCGACCGCCTCAAGGTACAGCAGCGTGAGGCGGGGGTTCGGCATGATTTGATCGACGCAGTGTTCGCGCTGGGCGGGGAGGACGATTTGGTCCGCCTGCTGGCGCGGGTGAAGGCGCTACAGGCGTTCGTCGAGACCGAGGAGGGCAGGGACCTGCTCGCCGCCTACAAGCGCTCCGCGAACATCCTCAAGAAGGAGAAGTGGGCGGGCGAAGGAAAGCAGGCCCCGGATCAAGTCCGGGGTGACGATCTAGCCGGCGAGGAACCCAGGCTAATCGATGCACTAAGTGCGGCGGAGGTCAAAGCCGCTGAGGCCGTGGAGACCGAAGACTTCACCGCTGCAATGGCGGCGCTCGCCTCGCTCCGAGGCCCGATCGATGCCTTCTTCGAAAAGGTAACGGTCAACGACCCCGATCTCGCGAAGCGCGAGCGGCGGCTAAGCTTATTGGCCCGCTTCCGCGACGCGGTTCACCGGGTCGCGGATTTCTCGAAAATCGAGGGCTAGCTGGACCCCGGCCTTCGCCGGGAAACCGCTAGGCCTTGCGG
>JBKJYX010000140.1:0-7193 GCA_046715575.1 Sphingomicrobium sp.
CGGCGGATCACGAATATGGCTTCGACCCGGCCAAGCGCGTCGATCACAAAATACAGCGGCAGGTCGACACCTTCATCGTTTACGGCATTGACGCCGCCGGACAGGCGCTCGAGGATGCCGGCCTGACCGAGATGAGCGAAGCCGAGCGCTTTCGCGCCGGCGTCTCGATCGGCTCGGGGATCGGCGGCTTGCCGGGCATCGAATCCGAAAGTTTGGTGCTGGCCGAGAAAGGCCCGAGCCGGGTCAGCCCGCACTTCGTCCACGGCCGGCTGATCAACCTCATCTCGGGCCAGGTGTCGATCAAGTACGGGCTGATGGGCCCCAACCATGCGGTGGTCACCGCCTGCTCGACCGGGGCTCACTCGATCGGCGACGCGGCGCGGATGATCAAGGACGACGACGCCGACATCATGCTTGCCGGCGGCGCCGAAGCGACCATCTGCCCGATTGGGATCGCCGGCTTCGCCCAGGCGCGGGCACTCAGCACCAATTTCAACGACCAGCCCGAGAAAGCCAGCCGCCCCTACGACCGCGACCGCGACGGGTTCGTGATGGGCGAGGGCGCCGGCGTCGTCGTGCTCGAGGAATATGAGCACGCCAAGAAGCGCGGCGCCAAAATCTATGCCGAGGTGATCGGCTACGGGCTGTCAGGCGACGCCTACCATGTGACGGCGCCGCATCCCGAAGGCTCGGGCGCCTACCGGTCGATGGAAATGGCGATGAAGAAGTCGGGACTCGACCTTGCCGACATCGATTATATCAACGCCCACGGCACATCGACGCCCTTGGGCGACGAGCTCGAACTGGGCGCGGTACGGCGTTTGTTCGGCAACAATATCGCGACGATGTCGATGAGCTCGACCAAGTCGGCGATCGGGCATCTGCTCGGCGGCGCCGGCGCGGTCGAGAGCATCTTCTGCATCCTCGCCATGCGCGACCAGATCGTGCCGCCGACGCTCAATCTCGACAATCCGAGTGAGGGCACGCAAGGCGTCGACCTGGTGCCGCACAAGGCCAAGAAGCGGTCCGTTCGCGCGGTTCTCAACAATAGCTTCGGCTTTGGCGGGACCAACGCCAGCCTGGTCATGAAAGCGGTCGACTAGGCCGACGATGCTCCGCCGCGCGATTTTGGGTGCAGCGATTCTCGGGCTGCTGGTCGGCGCGGGGACCTTCTGGATCTTGTGGGCCGCGCCCGGTCCAAATCCCGGTCCGCATGCCATCGTCGTCGAAGAAGGCGCCAGCCTCGCGTCGGTCGCGCGCCAGCTCGAGAAAGCCGGGGCGATCCCCGGCAGTCAATCCACGTTCCGGGTGATGGCGCGACTGTTCGGATCGGGCGACCCGGTTCAAGCCGGGGAGTTCGAGATTCCCAATGGCATGGGCGGCTCGAAGGTGCTCGACCTGCTCCAGCACGGCCGCCCGGTGCAGCGGCTGATCACCGTCACCGAGGGCATGCCGTCGATCATCGTCCAGGAGAAGCTCGCCGCGATCCCGTATTTGACCGGCGCGGTACTGGTACCCGCGGAGGGATCGTTACTGCCGGACAGCTACGGCTATGAGCGGGGCGAGCCGCGAGCCGCGGTGATCAAGCGGATGCAGGCGGCGATGACCAAGACGCTCGATGCGCTGTGGGCCAAGCGCAAACCGACCTGCCTGGTCAATTCGAAGCAGGATGCAGTGATCCTGGCCTCGATTGTCGAGAAGGAGACCAGCAAGCCGTCGGAGCGGCGGACGGTCGCCGGCGTCTATTGCAACCGGCTGCGGATCGGCATGAAGCTCGATGCCGATCCGACCGTCATCTACCCGATCACCAAGGGCAAGCCGCTCGGGCGGCGAATCTTGAGGTCGGAGCTCAACGCCGACACCGGTTACAACACTTACAGGAAGCCGGGCCTGCCGGCGGGGCCGATCGCCAATCCCGGGCGTGCGAGCATCGCCGCGGTGCTCGATCCGGCACCGACCAGCGCGATCTATTTCGTCGCCGACGGCACCGGAGGCCATGTCTTCGCCGACACCTTTGCCCAGCATCAGGCCAATGTGCGGAAATGGTACGCGCTCCGCCGCGCCCGCGGGGAAATGTGATTAGGACGACGTCGGGTTACTGCTGGGCAAGGGCGATCGACTGACCGATTCCACTGGCTGCACAGCGCTCATAGATTGCGGCCGCCGCAGCCACGTCTTGCGTGCCGGTTCCGGTTGAATCGAATATGATGACTTCCTTGGACGAGCTTCGGCCGGGTTTGGCGCCGATAAGTATCTGACCCAGTTCCGCATGAACGTCCGCCTCGGTCATCGTGCCGGCATCGATGGCATGGTGAAGATCGCCCATCTCGGCGCACTGGGCGAGAACGTCGGTCACGACCGTGGCCGCCGCCATCAGGCGCGGCGCAATCTCGCTCTTGTCAGGGTTATCTGCGCCAACGGCGGCGATGAAGGTGCCGGCCGCGACCAGATCGATATCCAGAAACGGCTCTCGCGACGTCGTGCAGCAGGCAATTAGGTCGGCGGACCCAGCTCCTAATCGCAGGTCCCGAACGGCCATGGCCTCCAAACCGGATCCTGCCAGGGCGTGCGCGAGTTCCTCCGCTCGGGCGGGGTCGCGATCCCAGAGGAGACAGCGCTGGATAGGCAGGACTGCGCCCAGAGCGTCCGCATGAGCATGCCCCTGTTCGCCGCACCCGCAGATGAGCAACGTGTGCGAGTCCGGCCTGGCCAGCCGTTGCGCGGCAAGCGCGCTCGCCGCTGCTGTTCGGCGGAGCGTCACCTCGATGGAGTCGAGAACGGCGAGCAGGGTGCCGTTGCGGCCGTCGCAAAGGACTATGGCGCCCTGGATCGTCGGCAGGCCCAGCTCGCCCGGATTGCCGGGGAAATTGCCGTTGACCTTCACCGCCACATAGTCGCGTTCGAGAGAAATGCTTGCGCCCTTGGCGTGAAACCCCCCGCGCTCCACCGGCAGATGCATGGGGTGAGGCGAATAAGGCTTGCCCACCGCGGCGGTGCGGAAGGCTTGCCCGACCGCGCTCAGGAAATCGGCGGAGCTCATGACCCGCATGATGTCGCGCCGGGTTATGATCAGGGCGTTGGGAGTGTGCCGGGTGCTCACGACCCGCCAGCTCCGATGAATGCACCCAGGATTGCCGAGCCAAACACGACCGCAAGCACGTTGAGCTTGGATTTCCACAGGTAGAGCAGCGCCAGCGACGCAACGAAGGTCATGGTTCCGAGCGCAAGGGACGGCATCGACCGCGCGATGTTCCAGCCGAGTTGCAGCGCGGTGACGGCGATCAGCCCGACCACACCCGCCGCCACGCCCTCAAGCAGGCGGTGCAGCCGCTCGTTCTCGATCACCCGCTCCAACCGGTCGTAGAACAGCAGGGCGAAACCGAAGGCTGGGAGGAAGATCCCGGCAGTGATCGCCAGGGCTCCGGCCAGCCCGCCCGCCAGATAGCCGACGAATGTCGCGAAGATAATCAGCGGCGCCGGGATGATTCCAGACAAGGCCAGGCCGTCGAGGAACTGGCCCTCGCTGACCCAACCGTGCCCCACGGCATCATGCCGCACGAAAGGGATGGCGGTGTAAGCGCCGCCAAAGGTTAGCATCCCTGCCTTGAGCCCGGACAGGAACAAAGCGGCGGCGCTAACCGAGCTGGCCTGGGCCAATTCGGTGACGGCGATTGCGCTGAATCCCTGCGGTTCGGTGGTCCAGATCGCCAGGGCCAGGCCGAGACCAGCAATGGCGGCAGCCAGCCCATGGCGCCCAGCTGCGGCCGAAGCATAAAGGAGCCCGCCGACCGGCAGGATGACCCAGAAACTCACGCCCAGCCAGGAGCCGACGGCGCTCGCGGCGGCCACCGCCCACAGCCATGGATCGGTCAGCACATGCTCACCGATGCGGTGCACCGCGCGGACGATCAGCGCGATCACGCCGATCTGCATGCCAAGGAAAATCGCCGCCAGCAGCGGCTGCGATAGATCGATCCGGGCATAGAGCCAGGCGAGCGCGAGAATCAGCACGAAGCCGGGAAGCATGAAGCCGAGCCCGGCGAGGATCCCGCCGAGCCGACCGCGCTTCATCATGCCGAGATGGACGCAAAGCTCATGCGCATCCGGGCCCGGCAGCACCTGATAGACCGCCAGCAGCCGGTTGAACCGCTCCGGGGTGAGCCATTTCTCTTCGTCGACCAGCTCGCGCTTGATCATTGCGATCTGGGCGACCGGCCCACCCCAGGCGAGCAGGCCGAAGCGAAGGAAGCGCGCGAAAATCGCCGCGAGAGTCATTCGAGGTTCCGACAATTAAGCGCTCACTTGCTGTCGGGCTTGCCTCGGTTTGTGTGAAACCCAGTCGTGGGTCTCGTCGACCGCATCGCGGCACCAGCGGTAGAAAGCATCGTAGACCAGCATGCCGGCCTCGAGCTGTTCCAGATCGCTGGAGAACATGCGGGACAGGCCAAGCGATGCCGCCAGCAGTCCGGCCGACTGCGGTGCAATTTCCGGTCGGCCCGTATCCGCACCCCGGACGATGATCGCTAGGCGAGCCAGAGCGTCAATCGAGGACAGGCCAAACTCCTCGACCATCGTGTCAAAGGTGCACATCTCGCCGCGGTGGCTCCAGAACACTTCGTCGACGTCGAAGGGCGTTGCCCCGAAGCGCTCGGCGACGCCCGCCACATCCGTTGGAGCGACAAACAGGAAGACGGCGGCGGGATCGACGAAACGGCGAATGAGCCACGGGCAGGCGATCCGGTCGACCTTGGGCCGGGCGCGGGTCACCCAGACAGTGCGGCCCATCGAGTCCCGTTGCGGCAGCTTGGCCGCCTCGATCACCGGCAAGCCGGCCCCGCGCCACGCATCGAAGCCACCCTCCAGAGTCTCGGCGTCGACGCCTTCGCTGCGGAGGATGGCCGCCACTCCGGCGCTCCGCTCCTGGCCGTGAACGCAGGCAATAACGACCTTTCGGTCAGTCAGCGTAGTGACCCACTCGCTCACGCTTTCCACCGAACGTCGCGAGGATGCGGGTAGTAACTCCGTGCCGTCGGGCCTGACGTCGATGATCGCCGGGCAAGACGGTGTCCCGATCAGTCGAGCGAGCTTTTCGGGGCTGATGGCATTGATTGCAGACATGGGGCGTCCCTTTCGAAGTTAGGACGCGATACTTCAGCATGTCGCCTCATGGGGTGATCGCGTGCCCCATCGGCTCATTAAGAACTTGGGGCGGGGCCAAGTCAATGTCCGATGACAATTGCCTAAGGCGCTCCGACATTCCCTGTCCGAATATAACCGACGCGGCGCAGTTTACCCGCATAGCCCCAGGCCCAGCCGAGACTGTTGTCGAGCATGGAGAAGGGGTCGCCGGGCTCGAGTTCGACCAACGCCTCGGCATCGTCCGACGGTGCCGTGAGCAGCGTCACGGCCTTGGTCACCACCCGCTCGAGCGGTTCGGCGTAGTGCGATGCGATGACCTGGTTGGCGAGCGCGCAATCGGCCAGGTCGGGTCGGTAAGCGCTGTAAGCAGGGTCCGGCGGGTTCGACGGGCCGGTGAGCGCGATGCCCTCAGCGTTGGTGGGCGAAGGCCGCCTGGCCGATGATCGGCCGATGGGCCGCGCCGGTCTCGCCGCCCTCGCGGAGGATGCGCTTGAACCCTTCAAGGAAATCGGCCCCGTTGCTGGTGCGGACGACGAACACGTTGCGGCGGTCGTCCTGATCGCGTTCGCGCCGCAGATAGCCGAGTGCGCCGAGTGTGTTCAAGGCGCGAGTGACCACCGGCTTGGACACTCCCAGGGTTTTGGCGAGACCGCGGACCGTGTGCGGACCCGGGGTGAGATAGACCAGCATCAACAGCGCCATCTGGCGGTTGGTGAGATCCGGCTCGCCTGAGCGGACGTAGGCGATCAGCGCCTTCATCCAGCCAGTTAGCGAAACCTCGCTCATGATTGTTTCTCTCCGTCGCGTCGCGTGCTTTGAGAATGAAACCGGTAAGGAGCCGAAATGTTGCGCCAAGCGACAGGAAAAACGGGAAAAACACGCCGAATCGGCCGACTTTCTCGCTGGATCAGCCGGCAGGATAGCGCTCCGAGAGCATGGCGAAGGCCGCCCGAAGCCCCAGCGCGTCGCCGCCCTTGGGCCTGCCGGGCTTGCCCTTGGGGCGCCAGGCAAACGTGTCGAGATGCGCCCAGGCGATCTCGTGGGGGACGAAGCGGCGCAGGAACAACGCGGCGGTGATGCAGCCGGCCATCGGCGAGCCGGTCGCGTTGGCGAGGTCCGCGGTGTCGCTTTTCAGCATCTCGTCATAGCCGTCCCACAGCGGCATTCGCCACAATGGGTCGTCGACCTCCTTGGCGGCCGCCTCCAGGCTTGCGAGCAAGTCGTCGCGGTTGGCGAACAGCCCCGGAAGGTCGGGTCCCAGCGCGATTCGGGCGGCGCCGGTCAGGGTCGCGAAGTCGATCATCAGCTCGGGCCGATTCTTGTCACCGTCGCCCTCGGCCGCGCGAGCCAGTGCATCGGCGAGGATCAGCCGCCCTTCCGCATCGGTGTTGTCGATCTCGACCGTCAGGCCCTGGCGCGACTTAATGATGTCTCCGGGGCGATACGCGTTTCCGGACACGGCATTCTCGACCGCCGGGATCAGCAAGTGCAGCCGGACGGGCAGGCGCGCGGCGGCGATCAGGCCGAACAAGCCGAGCGCGTGGGCGGCGCCACCCATATCCTTTTTCATCAGTCGCATGCCGCCGGCGTTCTTGAGGTCAAGCCCGCCGCTGTCGAAGCAAACGCCCTTGCCGACGATGGCGACGCGCGGATGCTTGGGGTCGCCCCATTCGGTTTCGAGCAGGCGCGGCGCGCGGTCCCGGGACGCGGCCTGGCCGACCGCGGCGATCAGCGGGTAGCCGGTGGTGAGGGCATCGCCCGAAGTGACGCGCACCTCGGCGCCAAACCGTGCTGCCTGTTCCCGCACCGCTTGCTCGAGCTCGGCCGGGCCGAGATCGCTCGCCGGCGTGTCGACCAGGTCGCGAACTAGCGCGGTCGCTTCGGCCAGGCGGACGGTTTCGTTGATACGTGCGGCTTCGCCGGTGAGGAGGACGCGTGGACCGCGCTCGGCATCCTTCTTGGTGCGGTAGGTGTCGAACCGGTGCTGGCCGAGCAGCCAGCCGAGCGCGGCCTTGCCCGGCTCGCCCTCGCCGAGCTTGTAGGTGCCGGCGGGC
>JBKJYX010000141.1:0-3084 GCA_046715575.1 Sphingomicrobium sp.
CGAGTCACGCGGCTGATCGCGGCGAGCGCCTTCAAATGCTCGGCGCCGGCTTCGGGCGGCGACAGCAACAGGAACAAGAGGTCGACCTTCACCTTGTCGAGCGACTTGAAATCGATCGGTTCGCCCAACCGCACGAACAGTCCATAGATCCGCGTCAGGCCCTCGATCTTGCCGTGGGGGAAGGCGACGCCCTGGCCAAAGCCGGTCGAGCCGAGGCGCTCGCGTTCGGCCAGGCTCGCCAGGATTGCGGCCGAGTCGAGGTTGAGCCGCTGACCCGCCAGATTGGCGAGCTGCTGCAGCAAGGACCGCTTGTTGCCGCCGGGGAAGGCGGTCTTGATCGCGTCGAAATCGAGGAACTCGGAAAGCTGCATGCAACACACTCTGCAAAGGGCATTCGGTACGCGCGCGGCAAGGCATCGCACGCCGGCCGCAATGGAAACGGCTGTCAGGAGCCGTGCGGCTCCACCCAGCCGATGTTTCCGTCCTCTCGTCGGTAAATCATGTTGAAGGCGCCCGACGCCGAATTCTTGAACATCAGCGCATTGGTATTGCGAAGGTCCATCAGCATCACCGCATCGGACACGCTCGCCTCGGGAATGTCGGCGCGGCTTTCGGCGATGATCGCCGGGTTGGTCGCCGCTTCGTCTTCGTCGGCCGGCACCGACAAGACGGTGTAGCCGGCATTCTCGACATAAGGCCGTTCGCCGTCGGCCTTATGCTCGCGCAGGCGCTTCACATAGCGCCGCAGCTGCGTTTCGATGCGGTCGGCGGCGCCGTTGAACGCCAGCTGCGCCTCGGCCCCGCGGTTCGACGCCTTGAGCACCACGCCCTGGGCGACGGGGGCGACAATGTCGCAGGTGAAGTCGTTGTGCGGGCCGCGGCCGAACGTCACATTGGCGGCGATCGCCCGCGAGAAATATTTCTCGGTTAACTCCTCCATCCGCCCAATCGCATGCTCGCGCAGCGATGTGCCGGTGTCGACCTGGTGGCCTGCGACCCGAATGTCCACTTGGACTGGCTCCTCTCGATCATTGGGTGGCGCGGCTTAAGGCCCGCGCCGAACTTACGTCAACTTAACCCGTCAACGAGCCGGGGCGAAACGCGCCCACAGCGGGTTGACCAGCCTGGCGATAAACGCGCGGTGCCGCTCGAGTTCCTCAGGCCCCGCATAATGCGGACGTGGCGCCCGCGGCTCGCGGATCGTCACCACCCCGCCATCGCCGGAAATTTCGATTGGGCCGCTGTCGGCGACCAGGCCAAGCCCGATCTGCCGGCCGCCGGTCAGCTCGACATAGACCTGCGCCAGCAATTGCGCATCGAGCAAGGCGCCGTGCTTGACCCGCTGGCTGCGGTCGACCCCGAACCGGGTGCACAAGGCGTCGAGGCTGTGCTTGGCGCCCGGGTGGCGGGTGCGCGCCAGGACCAGGGTGCAGATCATCCGGCTGGTGCAAACGGCGGGTCGGCCGCACTGCCCAAGCTCATGATTGAGGAAGCCGAAATCGAAGCTCGCATTGTGCGCGACCAAGGGCGAATCATCGATGAAGGCGAGAAATTCCTCGGCGCGCTCGCCGAACCTGGGCTTGTCCGACAGGAAGACATTGGTCAGCCCGTGGACCGCTTCGGCCTCGCTCGGCATCGGCCGCTCGGGATTGAAATAAGCGTGGAAGTGGCGGCCGGTTTCGACCCGGTTGAAGATTTCGATGCAGCCGATCTCGACCATGCGGTCGCCGCCGGCCGGATTGAGGCCCGTGGTCTCGGTATCGAAGATGATCTCCCGCACCGCTCTTCTATTCACCCACGCCAAGTCCGAGACAAGCCAGAATTTGCTCCACCTGACGCTCGGTTTGCTCGAGTGGTCCGCTGGTGTCGATGACGAAATCGGCGCGGGCGCGTTTGTCTTCGTCGGGCAGTTGGCGGGCGAGCAGGGCATCGAGCTTGGCCGCCGTCATTCCCGGCCGCGACAGGACGCGCTGGCGCTGAACGTCGGCCGGCGCCGAGATGACGATCACCTTGTCGAAGGCGCCCTCGCCGCCGGTTTCGAATAATAAGGGAATGTCGAACAACAAGGCCGGTGAGTTACCATGGTCGAGGATGAACCGGGTGCGCGCCTGATGCACCGCCGGGTGCACGATCGCCTCCAGCGCGGCGAGTTCATCCGGCTTGCCCAACACCAACGCCGACAGTGCCTCGCGATCCACCGCGCTGTCCTGGACACTGCCCGGAAAGCGCCGCCCGATCGCCTCGACCAGCGCGCCGCCCGGCGCCTGCAGCTGGCGCACTTCGGCATCGGCGTCGAACAGCGGCACTCCGCGGCGCTCGAACATCTTGGCGACCGTCGACTTGCCCATGCCGATCGATCCGGTGAGCGCGATCGGGATCATGCGGGTAACAGCCCGCGCTCGCGCAGGGCCCCAAGCAGCGGGATCAGCGGCATGCCGAGGATGGTGAAATAGCTGCCCTCGATGTCATCGAACAATTGCACGCCGCAGCCTTCCATCCGGAATACTCCGACGCAATAGCCGATGTCCGGCCATTCCTCGTCGAGATAGGATTGAATGAATGGGTCGGACAGCTTTCGCACGTTAAGCAGCGCGTTGTCGCCATGGCTCCAGTCGACGGCGCCACCGCGGGCCAGGGCCACCGCGCTGGTCAGCTGCATCGTCTTCCCCGAGAACCAGCGCAGATGCTCCGCCGCTTGCTCGCGCGACCCGGGCTTGTCGAACATTCGCCCGTCGACGCTGACTACCGAATCGCTGCCGATCACCCAATCGTCGGTCCGCTTCGCACTGAGCCTGACCGCCTTGGCCTCGGCCAGCGCCAGCGCCAACTCGGCCGGATCGGTGAACCTTTCCTTGGCTGCGGACTCGTCGAGCCCGGCGGCCATGGCCTCGAACTCAACCCCGGCCGCCTCGAGCATCGCCCGGCGGATGGCGCTTGAAGAGGCGAGTACGATGGGCACGGCATAACCTTGTGGAGAACTGCGGGTCTGTCCTAGCGCGCCGATGGGGACGGGCTCAACTTCCGGTTTATGCCCAATGTGACTCGGCTTGTCCGAACATTCATCCACTGTGGAGACACTTAACC
>JBKJYX010000142.1:0-6554 GCA_046715575.1 Sphingomicrobium sp.
GCCGCTCGGCCATCACGCGCAGCGCCGGGGACGCGCGGTCGTAGGGCAGGCAGTCCCACGCCGGCAGGGTCAGCACCTCGACCTCGGGCGCGAACAGGGGAACGGTGTCGGCGAGCGCGCGCATCGCCGTTTCATCGGCGGCGATCAGGACCGCGCGGCCGCCGTTGCCATGTGCGGCTCGGGCGAGGTCGGCGGCCAGCCACGGCAGGAAGCCGGTCGGGACACCGGCGAGAGTCAGCGGCTCGGCGGCGCCGAGGACGCGCTGCAGCGGCTGACTCATCGCGGCACCCGGATGTAGTCGAGCCGTTTCAGCGCTTCCATCAACGGGCCGTCGAAGCGCGCGGGCGGGGCGGCGGTTCCGATCGCCCAGGCCATGATGTCGGCGTCCTGGTGATCGAGCATGTCGGCGAATTTGGTCCGGTCGGCGGCGTCCCAGGCCAAGTGGTGGGCGTCGAAGAACCCGCCGATCAGCATGTCGGCCTCGCGCGTGCCGCGATGGCTCGCGCGCCAAGCCAGGCGCTTCAGTTCGTGGTCGGGCGGCATGGCCGGTCAGATAGGCATGCAACTTCTCGCTGTCACCCCGCCGTTGCTTGGGGTTAGACACAGTCATGCGCCCCGAGATCCTCAACCCGCTGTTCGCCGAGGCCGAAGTGTTGAAGGGTGTCGGGCCGCAAGTCGCCAAGGCGCTCAAGCGGCTCGGCCTGACCCGGGTCGCGGACGTCCTCTTTCACCTTCCGACCGGCTCGATCGAACCGTTGCGCGTGCCGGCTGCAAGCGCTGCCGTGCTCGGCCGCAACGTGATTGTCGATGTGAAGCCGTTCGAAATTCGCGAATCCCGATCGGGCCGCGGGCCGATGCGGGTGTTCACCTCGGACGGCGACGGCAACACGCTGACCTTGGTCTATTTCAACAATCCGGGCTGGGCCAAACGCGGCCTGCCGCTTGGCCAGATGCGGACGATTTCCGGCAAGCTCGAGGCGTATGGCGACGAGTGGCAGATCATCCATCCGGAGGACACCGAACCAGGCAAGGGACCGGCGCCGGCGTTGCGCGAGCCGGTCTATGCGCTGAGCGAGGGCCTGACCAACCGGCGGTTGGGCGAGCTGGCCACCGCGTCCTTGGAGCGCGCGCCGGAGCTGCCCGAATGGATCGAGCCGAGCCTCGCGGCGCGTGAGGGTTGGCGGCCGTGGCGGGCGGCGCTGGCCGAAGCCCATGCCGAACCGAATGCGACGTCGAGCCGGCGCCGGCTCGCGTACGACGAGGTGTTCGCCAACCAGCTGGCCCTGATGCTGTTGCGCCAAGCGTCGCGGCGCAAGCGGGGAGTGCCGCTGGCCGGCGACGGACGGCTGATCGAGAAATTGCGGCTGCCCTACACGCTGACCGGGGCGCAGCGGCGGGTGATCGAGGAAATCCGCGGCGACATGGCGCAGAGCGTGCCGATGCTGCGCCTGCTCCAGGGCGACGTCGGCTCGGGCAAGACGTTGGTTGCGCTGATGGCGATGCTGGCGGCGGTCGAAGTGGGAGCGCAGGCGGCGCTGCTGGTGCCGACCGAAATCCTCGCCCGCCAGCACCAGGCGACGCTGCTCGCGCAGCTCGACGCGGTCGGGGTGCGGGTGGCGATCCTCACCGGGCGCGAGAAAGGGAAGGCGCGCGAAACCGTGCTGATGGGGCTCGCCGACGGCTCGATCGACATTCTCGTCGGCACCCACGCCATCTTCCAGGAGAAGGTCGCGTACAAGCAACTGGGCCTGGTGGTGATCGACGAGCAGCACCGTTTCGGGGTTTCGCAGCGGCTGCTGCTGGCCGCGAAAGCCGAACGCCCGCCGCACTTGCTGGTGATGACCGCGACGCCGATCCCGCGGACGCTGACCCTGACCCAATATGGCGAGATGGACGTCAGCATGATCGACGAGATGCCGCCCGGGCGAACGCCGGTCGAAACGCGGGTGATCAGCGCCGAGCGATTGGCGCAAGTGATCGACGGGCTCGGCCGGCACCTTGCGAGCGGCGGCCAGGCCTATTGGGTGTGCCCGCTGGTCGAGGAGAGCGACAAGATCGACAGTGCCGCGGCCGAGCAGCGCGCGGCGGTGCTGCGGCTGAGGTTCGGGAATCGCGTCGGGCTGGTCCACGGGAGGATGAGGGGGCCCGAGAAAGACGCGGTGATGGCGGGGTTCGCTAGCGGCGAGCTCGCGGTGCTGGTCGCGACCACGGTGGTCGAGGTGGGCGTGGACGTGCCCAACGCTACGCTGATGGTGGTCGAGGGCGCCGATCGCTTCGGCCTCGCCCAGCTCCACCAGCTGCGCGGGCGGGTTGGGCGCGGAGAAGGGAAAAGCGTCTGCCTGCTGGTGCGTGGCGGGAGCTTGTCCGAAACCGCCCGCGCCCGGCTGGCGCTAATGCGCGAGACCAATGACGGTTTCCGCATCGCCGAGGAGGATTTGCGGCTTCGTGGGCCGGGCGAAATCCTCGGCACAAAACAATCGGGCGAGGCGGGTTTCCGCGTCGCGTCGGCGGAGGAAGTCGCCGAGCTGGCGCCGATCGCACAGAGCGATGCGCAACTCCTGTTAGAGCGTGATGGCGGCCTCAAAGGAGAGCGCGGCCAAGCAGCGCGGACGTGTCTCTACCTGTTCGAGCGCGACCAGGCGGTGGGGTTGATCAGGAGCGGGTGATGTATCCCTGCGAAGGCAGGGACCCAGTACTGGGCTCCTGCCTTCGCAGGAGCACATTAGGTGAGCAACGCGTGCTTCTTCTTGCCGAGGCTGAGCTTGCCCGTGGTCGCGAGCATCGCAGGATCGGTCACCAGCGCGTCGTTCAGGCGCACCGCGCCCTCGGCGATCTTGCGCTTGGCTTCGCCATTCGACGCCGTGAAGCCGAGCTGGGTCAGCGCCTGGACGACCATCATGCCGTCGCCAACCTTGAGCGTCGGCAAGTTCTCGCCGGCGCCGCCCTCGAACGTCGTTTTGGCCGTGTCAGCCGCCGCGCGCGCGGCATCCTCGCCGTGGAGTATCGCGGTCGCCGCGGTCGCGAGCGCGATCTTGGCCTGGTTGATGTCGGCGCCTTGCAGCGCTTCGAGCAATTTGACCTGGTCGAGCGGCAGGTCGGTGAACAGCTTGAGGAAGCGGCCGACATCCGCGTCCGCCGTGTTCCGCCAGAACTGCCAGTAATC
Source organism: Sphingomicrobium sp. (assembly GCA_046715575.1). Classification (GTDB taxonomy): domain Bacteria; phylum Pseudomonadota; class Alphaproteobacteria; order Sphingomonadales; family Sphingomonadaceae; genus Sphingomicrobium. The sequence goes on from JBKJYX010000142.1 coordinate 3,164, forward strand.
GTACGGACTGAGCTGCTCCTGGTTGAGCCACACCGCGCCCTGGGCGGTTTTGCCCATCTTCGCGCCGTCGGCGGTGGTGATCAGCGGCGTCGTCAGGCCGTAGAGCTCGGTGCCATCGATCCGCCGGCCAAGGTCGATCCCATTGACGATGTTCCCCCACTGGTCGGAGCCGCCCATCTGCAGCCGCACCCCGGCGCGGCGCGACAATTCGAGGAAGTCGTAGGCCTGGAGGATCATGTAGTTGAATTCGAGGAAGGTGAGCGGCTGCTCGCGGTCGAGGCGTAGTTTGACCGAGTCAAAGGTCAGCATCCGGTTGATGGTGAAATGGCGGCCGACCTCGCGCAGGAACGGCACGTAAGCGAGGCCGTCGAGCCAGTCGGCATTGTCGAGCAGAATGGCGTCGGTCGGTCCCCCCTCTTGTCCTTTGGGCGCGAAGGTCAGCAGACGCTCGAACACGCGGCGGATCGAGGCGATATTGGCGTTGATCTGCTCGGCCGTGAGGAGCTGGCGGGCCTCGTCCTTGCCCGACGGGTCGCCGACCTTGGTCGTGCCGCCGCCCATCAGGACGACCGGTTTGTGGCCAGCTTGCTGCAGCCGGCGGAGCATCATGATCTGGACCAGGCTGCCGACGTGGAGGCTGGGCGCGGTCGCGTCGAAGCCGATGTAGGCGCTGATCGTCTCTTTCTCCGCCAGCGCGTCGAGCGCCGCGGCATCGGTCGCCTGGTGGATGTAGCCGCGCTCGTCGAGCAGGCGGAGGAGGGAGGAACGAAAAGCGGTCATGGATGTGGCTTAGCGTCATGCATTCCACGCTGCTACTGCGATCCGATGCAATTCGATCTCGTCCCCCACCCAACGACCGCGCCCGCCGGACGCGCGTTCAAGGTCTGGGCGAGCGTCGACCATATCGCCTCGCTTGGCGCAGCGGTCGCGACGACCAACATCTGGTTCGGCGTCGGCGCGCCGGCCGCCCGGTTCGCAATCCCCAAGCCGTCGAAACCGTGGCGCGCGGACGAGTTGTGGCAAACGACCTGCTTCGAGGCCTATCTCCGATCCGACGAGGAGGCTTATCGAGAATGGAATTTCGCGCCGTCGGGCAATTGGGCGGCCTATGATTTCTCGAATTACCGAAAAGACATGGCCAGCGCGGAGGTGGAATCGCCGCCCTACATCCGGATGGAAGACAATTTCACCTGGTGGACCGTCGGCGCGACCATCGCCGTGGACGCCGACAGGGACTGGCATCTGGGCCTGTCCGCCGTTCTTGAGGAGATCGATGGCACGAAGTCCTATTGGGCGTTAGCCCATCCGCCAGGCGAGAAGCCTGATTTCCATCACCCGGATTGCTTCGTTGCTCAGCTTGCCTAAGCACGCGGCATGACCCTGTTCGGAATCGACCGGCTGCTTGGCCAGCCGGAATTGCGCCAACCGCTCGAAGGCCAGCGCATTGCTTTGCTCGCGCATCCGGCGTCCGTGACCCGCGACCTCACGCACAGCCTCGACGCGCTCGCCGCTGCCGGCGTCAACCTCACCGCGGCGTTCGGCCCGCAGCATGGTCTGCGCGGTGACAAGCAGGACAATATGGTCGAGTCCGAGGACTTCACCGACCCGGTCCACGGCATTCCGGTGTTCAGCCTCTACGGCGAGGTGCGCCGCCCGACCGGCCAGGCGATGGGCACGTTCGACACCATCCTCATCGACCTGCAGGACCTCGGCTGCCGCATCTACACCTTCATCACGACGCTGTTGTACGTGCTCGAGGCCGCGGCAAGCCAAGGCAAATCGGTGTGGGTGCTCGATCGCCCGAACCCGGCCGGGCGGCCGGTCGAGGGCCTGACGTTGCGGCCCGGCTGGGAGAGCTTCGTCGGCGCCGGGCCGATGCCGATGCGCCACGGGCTGACGCTGGGCGAAATGGGCCGCTGGTTCGTCGATCATTTCAAGTTCGACGTCGACTATCGGGTGATCGAGATGGCAGGTTGGCGCCCCGACGAGGGTCCGGGCTTCGGCTGGCCGGAAGACCGGATCTGGATCAATCCCAGCCCCAACGCCGCCAATCTCAACATGGCGCGCTGCTATGCGGGCACGGTGATGCTCGAAGGGACGACGCTGAGCGAGGGCCGGGGGACGACGCGGCCGCTCGAGCTATTCGGCGCGCCGGACATCGATGCGCGGGCGGTCATGGCGGAAATGGACCGGCTCGCGCCTGAGTGGCTGGCGGGTTGCAAACTTCGTGAGATTTCGTTCGAACCGACCTTCCACAAGCATGTCGGCAAGCTGTGCCACGGGGTTCACATCCACGCCGAGGGGCCGTTTTACGACCACACGGCGTTCAAGCCATGGCGGTTGCAGGCGCTCGCCTTCAAGGCGATCCGGCGGCTGCATCCCGGCTACGATCTGTGGCGCGATTTCCCATACGAATATGAGCACGGCAAGCTCGCCATCGACGTGATCAACGGTTCGTCGCTGCTGCGCGGATGGGTCGACGGCGATTCCGCTCCTGAGGATCTCGACGCGCTCACCGCCCCCGATGAACGCGACTGGGAAGAGCTGCGCAAGGCCTACCTGCGTTACTGATCATGCGGCTTGGTTAACGAAAGTGTAGGACGTTTACGCCTATCCCTCTCGCAACGATTGAGCGGGAGCGGGCGGGCACATGGCCACACAGGGCATCGAGGAAGTCACCGAAAACGCGATCCGTGCGGTGGCGCGCGATTGCGGTTCGCTGTCGATGGAATGCAGCGATGTCGCCGGCTACGTCCAGGACGTCGCAGTCAAGATCGGCGACCATCTAAAGATGCTCGACGGGCTCGAGGAAGTGACCACCCGGCTGCTGGCCGACCAGGCGCGGGTGTCGGATTCGACCGACGAGGCCCGGCTGCTCTCGGAGCAGGCCAAGGCCAAGCTCGAAGCCGGCCGCGAGGCGATCGAGGGGACCATCGGCGGGTTTAAAGGGCTGACCGAGTTGGTGGTGCAGCTGGGCGAGCGGATGGCGGGCTTCGCCGCGGCGATGAACCAGGTTCAAATGGTGTCATCGACCATCGAGACCATCGCCCGCAAGACCAACATGCTGGCGTTGAATGCGACCATCGAAGCGGCGCGGGCAGGAGATGCCGGTCGCAGCTTTGCGGTGGTGGCGGCCGAAGTGAAGAAACTAGCGCACGACACCCGCGCGGCGACCAGCAAGATTGCGCTGACCATCGGTGAACTGACCCGCGAGGCGGGGGCCGTGACCTCCGAGATCAAGACCGGTGTCGAGCGCAGCCGCGCCGCGCAGGTCGGCTTCGGCCAGATTAGTGACACCGTCCGTGAAGTCAGCGAAATCGTCGGCATGGTCGACCGCCAGACCGAGGGCATCGCCCATTCGACCAACATGATCCAGACCAGCGTCGACCGC
>JBKJYX010000143.1:0-3456 GCA_046715575.1 Sphingomicrobium sp.
GAACAGCACCGCGACCATCATCGACGCGTAGCCCGGGACATCGGAGCCGAAGGCCAATGTGCGGACGATCACGACCAGTGCATAGCCGAGCGCGAACAATGCCACGATGCCGCCGAGATAGCTCCAAACCCTGAGCGGCACCGTCGAGGCCGAGGTGATGCCGTCGAGCGCGAAGGTCCACAGCTTCCAATAGCTGAATTTGGTGGTTCCGACCCGGCGCGGGTCGCGGGTGTAGGGGACCGACGCCTGGCGAAATCCGGCCCAGGCGAACAGGCCCTTCATGAAGCGCGTCCGCTCCGGCATCGCGCGAATGACGTCGACCACTTTTCGGTCGAGCAGCCGGAAGTCCCCGGCATGCTCCGGAATCTTGTCCTCGCTGAGCCAGTTGTGGGCGCGGTAATAGAGGTCCGCGGTCAGCCGTTTGGGCAGGCTGTCGCTGTCGCGGTTGTCGCGGACGCCATAGACGATCTCATACCCCTCCCGCCATTTGGTGATCATGTCGCGAAGGACTTCGGGCGGGTCCTGCAAATCGACGTCGAGGGGGATGACCGCGTCGCCGCGCGCGTGATCGAGACCGGCGGACAGCGCCGCCTCCTTGCCGAAATTGCGCGAGAAGGAGATGGCGCGAACGCGCGCGTCGGCCTGGTTGGCGCGGCGAATCTCAGCCAGCGTCTCATCGTTGCTGCCGTCGTCGATGAACAGGATCTCGAAGCTCTTGGCGCCGGGGTCGCTGAGGCCTTCGAGGACGGTCCGCACCCGCTCGACGAAGGGCGCGACCGCTTCCTCCTCGTCCTTGACCGGGCAGATGATCGAAAGGATCGTCGAGCTCATCCGAATACCCATCGGCGATGAAGCACAAACGTCAAGGCCGGCGTGACGAAGATGATCGGGATGACGGGCCACCAGTTGGGGCCGTGCCAATGCTTGACCAACAGCCAGACGAAGAACTGGTTGGTTGCCAGGCCGATGATGTTGACGACCAGGAAGCGCATCAGGCGAACATGCTGGCGGTCTCGCTCGCCATGGTCGCGAAAGCTGAATGTCCCATGCGTGAAATAGCTGACGAACGTGAAGACGATGAACACCACCGCCAGGGACACCATCGGATCGACGTGGAGGAACTCGGCGATCGCCCAATAGCTGCCGGCGACGAGCAGGGTGATCGCCATGCCGGCGAAGGCATAGCGCGCGGCCTGGGTGAAAACCGCTCGGCGTTCGGAGGAAATGGTCGAGAGCATCGCGCCTTCGTGTCTATGGCCCCGTCGACCGATGATTGGCCGGCCGCTGCTTGCCCTTTGAGGTCGAGCAGCTAGAGCGCGAAAGGTGAGCGAGCGCAAGGATCAGGTAGACGTCGAGCCTTTATTGCGCCTGCTCGACCGTCACTGGAAGTGGGTGACGGTCGTCGCCTGGCTGATCCTGTGCGCCTGGTTCGTGTACAATCGCTGGGGCCAGATCCACAGCTTCGACCTGCTCGACACCGATGACAACATGCGCATCAGCCAGGTGCGCGCCTTGCTCCACGGGCAGGACTGGTACGATCTTCGCCAACACCGGCTGAACCCGCCGTTCGGCGCCGACATCCATTGGTCGAGGCTGGTCGATCTCCCGCTCGCCGCCCTGATCCTGCTGTTCCGGCCGTTGCTCGGGGGCGCCGAGGCCGAGCGCGTCGCGGTCGCGGTCGCGCCCTTGCTGCCCTATTTGCTGCTATTGTTCGGGGTCGCGCTGACCGCTCGCCGCCTGATCCACCCGGCGGCCTTCGTCCTCGCTTTCATCGCCTTGTTCAGCGCCGGCTCGACCAACGGCATGTTCATGCCGACGCGGATCGATCACCACGGCTGGCAACTGGCGCTGCTCAGCATGGCGGTTGCCGGCCTCGCCGATCCCAAGCGCGCGCGCGGCGGCGCGACGCTGGGCATTGCGACCGCACTGTCGCTGTCGATCGGGCTCGAGCTGCTCATTTATCTGGCGCTGGCCGGGGCGGCGACCGTGCTGTTCTGGATCGACGACCGCGGCGAGAAGCGGCGCCTGGCGGCCTATGCGGTGACGCTCGCCGGCGGCACCGCGCTCGGCTTCGTGGCTTTCGCTTCCTACGCCAACCGATTGGCGGTTTGCGACGCCCTGTCGCCGGTGTGGCTGTCGAACGCGCTGCTCGGCGGAGCCTTGCTGTTCGGGCTCGCCTGGCTCTCGCCAACCGACTGGAAGCGGCGCCTGGCGCTGGCCGCGGGCGCGGCGGCGATCGTGGCCCTGTTCCACGCGATGATGTGGCCGCACTGCCTGTCGCGGCTCGAGGGGGTATCGCCGGAGGTGCAGCGGTTGTGGCTGAGCAATGTGCGTGAGGCGCGGCCGATCTACCGCCACGGCTGGCAGGTCGCGACCCTGTTGCTGGCGCTGCCGCTGACCGGCGTAATTGGGTGGGGGCTGCTGGCGTGGACCAACCGCCAGAACCGCGAACTGCTCCGGCGCACGCTGGCCGCGGCGGCGCCGGCGCTGGCCGCGACCTTGCTCCTCGCCTGGCAGACCCGCACTGCTCCCGCCGCGCAAATGCTGAGTGTCGTCGGCGCGATCGCGATCGTCTGGATCCTCGCCCCATTGGTCAAGCGCATGAAGCTGTCCATCGTCCGCGCTGTCGCGACGGTTGGGGTGGCGCTGATTGGCCTCGGCGCGATCGTCCCGTTCGCCATGCAGGCGGTGCCGGGGAAAAAATCGACCCCGCGCGAGCGGGCGATCGGCAAGGCCAATCGGCTGTGCAATTCGATGGCCGCGTTCAGGCCGGTGGCTCTCCAGCCCAAGGGTATGGTCTTCACCTTCGTCGATTTCGGGCCGCGGGTGATCACCATCACCCACCATAATTCGGTGATCGGGCCCTATCACCGCAACGGCCAGCAGATCGCCGACGTGATGAACGCCTTCCGCGGCAGCGAGCCACAGGCCCATGCGATCATCGCCAAATATCATTCCGATTATCTGCTGACCTGCCCGAATGGCTCGACGACGACGATCTTCATGGCCGCGGCGCCGAAGGGGTTCTACGCGCAGCTGCAGCAAGGCAAGGTTCCGGCGTGGCTGGCGCCGGTCAAGCTGCCCGCCGACTCTCCGTTCAGGATGTGGAAGGTGGTCGGCTAGGGCGTTGTCAGCCGAGGGCGGGGAAGCTCTGCTTCAGTCCGTCGACCACGAACTGCGCGGCGAGCGCCGCCAGGATCACCCCCAGGATGCGGGTGATCATGCCCTCGATGCGCTCGCCGATCAGCCGCATCAGCGGCCCCGCGGCGAGCAGACACACCAAAGTGATCAGGATCACCACGGTGATCGCCGCAAGCACGGTCGCGACTTGGGCCGCATCCTCGGCGCGCGACACCCATAGCATCGCGCTGGCGATCGAGCCGGGGCCGCTGATCATCGGGATCGCCATCGGGAAGACCGAGATGTCTTCGGCCTCGGGCGTGCCCTCGATCGACT
>JBKJYX010000144.1:0-4110 GCA_046715575.1 Sphingomicrobium sp.
ACCTTGGTCAGCAGGTCGAACCGTAGCCGACGCGTGAGGATGGCCATGTGCGTTGCGCCGACGGCGGTCAGCAACACAAGCCCCGCAGCGACGTACATTAGCGGTTGCAGAACGGGATGCTCATAAAAGCGCGCGATGAAGCCGCTGACGGCAATAAAACTGGCGGCGAGCGCCAGGCTCCCGAGCATGATGCACCAGAATACTGCGCTTTCCTCGTCGTGGGTCGTGTCCTGGCGTTGGATCAACGCGGTCGCGAGGCCGCTCTGGATCAGCGCGACGGTGAGGCTGGTAAAAAACGAAATGATCGCGATGATCCCGAAATCCTCGGGACTGATGAGGCGAGCAAGGAAGATCGAGACGCCGAACAGGATGCCCTGTCGGACGACGACCTCGAAGGCGCTCCACATCCCCGCACTGAGGGCGGCCTTTCGGGTCAAGGGCTTAGTTTCGCTTCATCGCGGCCATGGTCGCTCACTAGTCGGCGACAGCGTCCGTCCGCAACCCGCAGTCGCGCCGCTTGATTTCTCCCCGGCACGAGCCAAAGAACGACCAATGTGCGGAATTGCCGGGATCCTGGGCGCTGCCGCCGCCGACCCCGATCTGCTGCGGCGCATGACCGACACGATTGTGCACCGCGGCCCCGACGACGCGGGCAGTTGGAGCGACGCCGAGGCCGGCGTGGCGCTCGGCCATCGCCGCCTCGCCATCATCGACGTGTCGCCGGCCGGGCATCAGCCAATGCACTCCGCCGACGGCCGCTACGTGCTCACCTACAATGCCGAAATCTACAACCACGCGGAGCTTCGCAAGGAGCTGGAGGCCGAGGGCGCGGCCCCGCCCGGCGGGTGGCGCGGGCATTCGGATACCGAGACGTTCCTCGAATGCGTGTCGGCCTGGGGCTCGACAAAACGCTGCCAAAGATCGTCGGCATGTTCGCGTTTGCCTTGTGGGACCGCAAGGAGCGGACGCTGAGCCTGGTCCGCGACCGCTTTGGCGAAAAGCCGCTCTACTACGGCTGGGCGGGCAAGGACTTCGTCTTCGCCTCCGAATTGAAGGCGATCCGCGCCCACCCGCGCTTCGCCGCCGAGATCGACCGGCGGGCGCTGCGGTCGTTCGCCGCCCGCACCTACATTCCGGCGCCGCTGTCGATCTACCAGCGGTTGTTCAAGCTAGAGCCGGGATGCGTCCTGACCATCACGCCGGAGGCCGCGAGGGTCCCGCTCGACGCTCCGCCGCAAGTCGGACAACCCGCCGGCGGGCTCAGCATCCGCCGCTATTGGTCGTACCGCGACGTTGTCCGCGACGGCCTCGCAAATCCAATCGAGGATGAAGCCGATGCACTCGTGCAGCTCGAGCGAGTGCTGGCGAAAGCCATCCAGGACCAGTCGGTCGCGGACGTGCCGGTCGGGACTTTCCTGTCGGGCGGGATCGACAGCTCGACCATCGTCGCGCTGTACCAGAAATATTCTTCCATGCCGGTGCGCACCTTTACCATCGGCTTCGAGGAGGCGGGCTTCAACGAGGCCGAGGACGCGAAGGCGGTCGCCAAGCACCTCGGCACCGTTCACAGCGAACGTTATGTCACGGTCAAGGAGACGCGCGACGTCATCCCGCTGTTGCCCGCGATGTACGACGAGCCGTTCGCCGACTCATCGCAGATCCCGACCTTCCTCGTCAGCCGCTTCGCCCGCGAGGCCGTGACGGTGGCGCTGACCGGGGACGGCGGCGACGAGCTGTTCGCGGGCTACAACCGCCACTTCGCCGCGCCGCAGATCTGGCGGCAGCTGCGCAAGCTGCCCAAGCCGCTGCGCTCGGCGATCGGGTCGCCATTGAGCCGGCTGCCATCGCAATTCTGGCACGGCGCCGCCGGCCTGCTCCCGGGGCGGCGGCGGCCCCACCTCGGCGGCAAGATCCAGAAGGGACTCCGGGTCGCGGGCGCGGTCAGCAACTTCGACGAGCTCTATTCGAGTTTTCTCGACGAATGGAGCTTCGAAGAATCTCCAGTCCGCGGCGGCGGCGGAGATGGGGCAGGCTGGGACATGGATTGCGCCGACCAGGCGCCGGACACGCTGCGCATGATGTATTGCGACGCGGTCTCGTATTTGCCCGACGACATATTGTGCAAGGTCGACCGCGCGTCGATGGCGGTGAGCCTCGAGACCCGCGTTCCCTTTCTCGATCATCGCGTGGCCGAGCTCGCCGCCCGAATCCCGCTCCACATGAAGGTGCAGGGCGGCACCGGGAAGCAAATCCTTCGCAAGCTCCTCCACCAGCAAGTGCCGCGCGAGCTCATCGAGCGCCCCAAGGCTGGCTTCGGCATCCCCGTGGGGGAATGGATCAAGGGGCCGCTGCGGCCGTGGGCGGAAGACTTGCTCGACCCGTCGCGCATGGCCGGGGAGGGTTGGTTCGACCCGGCCATCGTCCAGCGCCGCTGGCGCGATCATCTGAGTGGCCGGCGCGATTCGACGCCTGCTCTATGGGCGATGCTGATGTTCCAGGCGTGGCTGCGCGAGCAGAAAATACCCCTGCGGCAAGCCGCTTAAGCGCGGCCTCGACCGATCCCGTGATAGGCGAGGCCGGCGCGTGTCGCGTCGGCCCGGTCGTAGACGTTGCGCAGGTCGACCAAGGTTTTCCCGCGCATCGCGGCGGCTAGCTCGGCCAGGTCGAGCGCCCGGAACTCATCCCATTCGGTCACGATCACGACCGCGTCGGCGTCCTTGGCGGCGGCCTGGGCGTCGGCCGCGAACTCTACTTGCGGCATCAGCGGCTCCGCCTGCTCGGCCGCCACCGGATCATAGGCAGTGACGTGCGCGCCGCCGGCGATCAGGCCCTCGATCAACGCGATCGACGGGGCCTCGCGCATGTCGTCGGTGTTGGGCTTGAACGCCAGCCCGAGCACGGCGACGCGCTTTCCGGCCAGGCTGCCGCCGAGCGCCGCACTGACTCGCGCCGCCATCGATGCCTTGCGCCGGTCGTTGACCTCGACGACGGTGCTGACAATGCGCAGGTCGACCCCGGCCTCCTCGGCCGTCCGCAGCAGCGCCAGCGTGTCCTTGGGAAAGCAGCTGCCGCCATAGCCGGGGCCGGCATGCAGGAACTTGGCGCCGATGCGATTGTCGAGTCCGATCCCCCTGGCAACATCCTGAACATCCGCGCCAACCGCTTCGCACAGGTCCGCGATCTCGTTGATGAAGCTGATCTTGACGGCGAGGAAGCCGTTGGCGGCGTATTTGATCAGCTCGGCGGTGCGCCGGCCGGTGAACAGGATCGGCGCCTGGTTGAGGAACAATGGCCGATAGACTTCGCGCAGCACTTCGCGCGCGTGCTCGTCCTCGGCGCCGACCACGATCCGATCGGGGATCTTGAAGTCGCGGATCGCCGCGCCCTCGCGCAGGAACTCGGGGTTGGAGGCGACGGATATGGTCTCCACGCCTTCTTCGGCGAGGACTTCGACGATGCGATTGCCGGTGCCGACCGGGACGGTCGACTTGGTGACAAGCACCGTTTGTGGTCCGATCACCTTGGCCAGCTCGCGAACCGCGGCATAGACGAACGTCAAATCGGCGTGCCCGTCGCCGCGCCTGGCGGGCGTACCCACGGCGATGAACACCGCTTCGGCCCCCTCCACCCCGGCGGCGAGGTCGGTGGTGAAGCGCAGGCGGTCGTGTTCGGCGTTGGTCTTGACCAGCGCCTCGAGGCCCGGCTCCCAGATCGGCATCTTGCCGGCGTTGAGGGCGGCGATCTTGCCCTCGTCCTTGTCGACGCAGGTCACATGGTGCCCGAAATCGGCGAAGCAGGCGCCGGACACTAGCCCGACGTAGCCGGTGCCTATCATCGCGATCCGCATGGCTTAACTTCCTGTCCTGAGCTTGCCGCAGGGGCGCCGTCAAAGGCGCGCCTCTTAGCCAGCCGGCCGGCGCAACGCCAGCGAGCGCTTGAGGGTTCAGTCGCGGACCGCCTGGCGCGCGGGCTCGCCGCCGAACAGCTGCGCGAACGATCCGACCTCGACGATGCGCCCGTTATCGAGGCGGGCGATGAGGTCGCATCCGATCACGGTCGACGTCCGGTGGGCGATGATGACGATCGTGCGCCCTTCGCCGCCCAATTGGT
>JBKJYX010000145.1:0-2858 GCA_046715575.1 Sphingomicrobium sp.
CCATGAGGTCGTGCCCTACTGCCGGCCGCCCGCGAATTTTCGCTCATGGCCCAAATGCGAACGGCCGGCCGGTTTCGGAAATGTCTGCTGTTGGGGGCAGACTGGACGCAAGGCGGACATCACGAAACCGACGTGATTGACCCAGGCTGTGTAAAAACGCAGACGTTTGTAGTTCGGCGGACAAGACCGGTTGGCCCCGGCAGCCCCTCTCATGTTCGGATCGCTTCCATCAATCCGCCAACGCCCAGAATGCGCATCACTCGTTTCATGTTGTAGGCCAGAACGTGCAGCGCCATTTCGGTGCGTACGTTCTTGAGCCTTTTCATCTGGAAGTGCGTCGATCCCATCCACGACTTTATCGTACCGAATGGATGCTCGACGGTCTGGCGCCGGACGCGCATCTTTTCAGGGTTTCGATCGAGCCTCGCCTGCACGGCCTCAAGGACAGCTTCGTGTTCCCAGCGCGAGATCCGCCGCTCTTTGCCCGTCGTGCACTTGCTCTTCAATGCGCAGGCCTCGCAGGCGGTGGTCCAATAGCGACGCAACTCCTTGCCGTCCTGTTGGTTGGTGTAGTGATAGGTCAGCTGTTCTCCGGCCGGACAAAGGTAGGCGTCGTCCGCGGCGACATAGACGAAGTCCTGCTTGCCGAAGCGTCCTTTGGAGTAGAGGCCTGAGGTCATCGGCTTGGGCAGATAGACCGTGTTACCAGCCTGCTCGCAGGCCACGATTTCCTCGCCGCTATAGTACCCGCGATCGGCAACAACCTCGATCGCCTCGGAGCCAATCGCTGCGCCCGCCCGCTCGGCCATGTCGGACAGTTGGCCCCGGTCGGAGCCAACGTTGGTCACCTCATGGGCAACAATGAGATGATGCCTGGTATCGACCGCACTTTGCACATTGTAACCGACCACCCCGCTACCTCGGCCGCTCGTGGCCATCGAGCGCGCATCGGGATCGGGCAGCGAGATCTGTTTGTCTTCGCTCTCCATCATCTCGGAGTTCAGCTGATTCAGGCCTCCTATCTCCTGGCGCAGCGCCACGATCTTCTCGTTGAGCCGCGTGATCTTGGCCTCCGGCACCGCTTCGCCCTGGCGATCGGCACTATCGAGCTGCGCGAGGTAGCGGGCAATGCTCTCGTCGATCTGCGCCAGCCGTCGCGCCATCTTGGCCTGCGTGAAGTTCCGGTCCCGCGTGTTGACGGCTTTGAACTTGCTGCCGTCGATCGCAACGCTCGCCGCGCTGAACAGTTCGAGCCGCCGGCACAACACCACGAACTCGCGGCAGACCTGGCGGATGGCCTCGCCGTTGTCCTTGCGGAAGTCGGCTATCGTCTTGAAGTCCGGCATCAGACGACCGGTCAGCCACACCAGCTCGATGTTGCGCTGGCACTCGCGCTCCAGGCGCCGGCTCGACTGCACGCGGTTGAGGTATCCGTAGACGTAAATCTTCAACAGCGTCGCCGGATGATAGGCCGGCCTTCCCGTCGCCTCTGGCTCGACGCCGCCAAAGCCCAGTTTGGCGAGATCAAGTTCATCGACAAAGACATCGATCGCCCGGACCGGATTGTCTTCGCCCAGATATTCATCTAACCGCTCGGGAAACAGCGTGCTCTGACTTCGGTCATCGCCAACGACAAAGCGCGCCATCCTATCCTCCGGCCAATTCCCAGAGGAATCGTATTACCGACGGCTTTTTTCACACAGCCTTGGACCCAAAGCAGCCATCAACTACTCGATCACCTCGTCGGCGCGGGCGAGGAGCAACGGCGGCACAATGAGGCCCAGTGTCCTGGCAGTCTGGGCGTTGATGACGAGCTCGAACTTGCTTGCCTGCACGACCGGCAAGTCGTCGGGCTTGGCGCCCTTGAGGATGCGGCCCGTATAGACGCCGACCTCGCGAAAGGCATCTGCAATGTTGCTTCCATAGCTCATCAACCCGCCAGCTTCAGGATATTCACGTAGCGCATAGTTCGCGGGGACGGCGTGGCGCGACGCCAGGTGGGTCAATTGCACGCGCCGGCTGAGGAAGAAGGGTGCGGGGCTGACCAAGAGGGCGTCGGGCCGCTCGCGAACAAAAGTGGCGAAGGCTGCATCGATCTCGCGACTGGTGTTGGCGTTGAGGACCTGGATTTGCAACCCGAGGGCGCGCGCAGCCGCTTCCACGTCTCTCAACATGGCCTCTGTAGCCGCAGCATTGGCCGGGTTGACGAGCACGGCTACACGAGTGGCTGCGGGCACCAGCTCACTCAGGAGCTCCAGCCGCTTTGCCGCCAAGTCTGCATTTAAAAAATGGATACCTGTCAGGTTGCCGCCCGGCCGGGCGAGGCTGGCTACAAGGCCAAGCCTGACCGGGTCTTGTGCGATCACGAAGACAATGGGGATCGTCGTGGTCACCGCCTTGGCCGCCAACGCCGGGGCAGGGCCTCCGGCTGTGGCAATCACGGTCACCGGATGGCGAACCAATTCGGCCGCCAGCGCCGGCAGCCGATCCACTTGATTCTCAGCCCAGCGGTGCAAGATCTCGATATTGTCGCCCTCAACATAGCCGGTGTCTTTGAGGCCCTGGCGAAATCCGCCCAGCAGCTGCTCCGAGAATCCGTCAAGCGATTGGGCGTTGAGATACCCGATCACCGGCATCGCCGGCTTCTGCGCCCCAGTCACACCCGGTAAGAGGGTGGTCGCCGCCGTGGTGCCAAGGAGAACCCGTCGTTTCATCGTGGCCCGCGGATGAGTGGAGACTTTCATGAAGCCTCCAAGGCACCATCTCCCGTCAGCTTGACCAGCCGTCCGCCGTGGCGGGCGACTGTCGGCTCAAGACGGTAGGTTCGATGCTCCCGCAGGCGGGCCAGGGTGCCACTC
>JBKJYX010000146.1:0-6157 GCA_046715575.1 Sphingomicrobium sp.
ATATCATACACGCCGGCCAAGGCGGCGACCGCTGTAACCAGCGAGAATAATAGCGCTCCGCCGCCCAGCCCGAGCGCCAGGTCGCGACCGGCATTCTCGCCCCGCAAATCGTCGCGCGGCCTCTCGCCCAGCTTGCAGATCGCCAGTTTATAGACCGCGATCACCAGCCCGACGACGATCAGCCCGGCAATCATCTCCCGGCTTGCGTCGGGGATGCCCCACTGCGGCCATTGGCGGATGCCCTTTCCAGCCAGCCACACCGTCCCCGCCAGCAACGCTACGGCGATGACCATCGCCACCAGCGGAAAATCGACGATCCTCCGCCACAAGGGCTTGGGCAGCGGCCCGCTATCGATGGCTTCGTCCAACTGCCCCTCCCCCAATTCGCTGAATCGGTAGTGGAGTGACGATCGAATCCAGGCAACCTGCATTTCGACCAACGCCATCCTACGTTGACCAACGCGACCAGTTGTGGAACCCATGTTTCGCTCGGGATTGCAATGCTTTGGGGGAATTACATGCGTTGCCTGCTTTTACTCATTCTTCTCCAGATCGCTGTTCCGGCGCATGCCGAATGGTGGGAAGCGAGGACGGACAATTTCATCGTCTATTCGGAAAGCTCCGCCGGCGATGCGAGGAAGTTTACGGAAAAGCTCCAGCGGTTCGAGATGGCGCTTCGCTCGCTTCAGAACATCAAGTTTAGCCCCGAAATCACCGATTCGATGCGGCTTACCGTATTCCGCACCGGACAAATCAACGACATCGGCCGGCTTGCGGGCAGCCAGGGAGTCGCCGGTTTTTACATTCCTCGCGTCGGCGGCTCGGTCGCGTTCACGCCGGCCCGCCGAGAGATCGGCGAAAAGGGTGCAGCGAACGCGGATCGTCGGGCCGACCTCGATCCGCAAACGGTGCTCTTCCACGAATACGCCCATCATTTCATGTACCGGCATTTTTCGGCGGCCTACCCCGCCTGGTACAGGGAAGGCTTCGCTGAGGCCTATGGCACGATCGACCTGAAGGATGACGGGAGCTTCCACCTCGGGAATGCCCCTCAGGCCAGGTCGGCCGCATTTTCCGGCCTTCTCAACTACTCGATCCAACGGATGCTTCAGAGTACGAACCGGCCGGGGTTCGAGGACGTCTTTGGCCGCTACAGCCACGGCTGGCTCCTGACTCACTATCTGACCTTCGAGCCAAGCCGGCAGGGCCAGCTTCAGACCTATCTCAAGCTGATCAACGCCGGGACCGAGCCGACCGATGCAGCGCACAAAGCGTTCGGTGACCTTCGCAAGCTCGAAAGCGACGTCAAGCGGTACCTGAACGGCGATCTGCCCGGGGCGCTGGTCCGGCCCGCGAACTACCAGACACCTTCGGTGGCAATGCGCAGGCTGGGCCCCGACGAAGTAGCCATCATGAACGTCAAGATGCGCTCGAATGTGGGTGTGACGCTCAAGAAGGCGAAGGACGTCGCCGCGGACGCACGGTCGGTTGCGGCAAGATATCCGCAGAGCATTGCCGTCAAGCTTGCGCTCACGGAGGCTGAGTTCGATGCTGAAAACCTCGACTTGGCCGAACGCGCCGCCGATGCCGCATTGGCCCTCCGACCGAACGCAGTCGAACCGCTGATCTTCAAGGGAAGGATATATCTCGAACGCGGCAAGAGCGATCCAAGGCATTATGCGACGGCCCGTACCTGGCTCGCAAAGGCCCATAAAACCGATCCCGCTCATCCCAGCATTCTGTACTTCAACTACCTTACGTACTTCAGGGAAGGCCGCAGCATCCCCGAGCCGGCCATTATCGGGCTGGAGCAGGCGTTCATTGTGGCGCCCTACGACGCCGAGCTTCGGCTTACGGTCGCGCGGCAACTTCTCGCCGAGAAAGACGGTCAAGTCGCTCGCAGGGTGATCGCGCCGCTCGTCCACTCGCCGCACGAATCCAAGAGCGCCAAAGCGCTTCGGCAAGTGTTCGACCTGTTGGCGGCGAACAGGGTCGATGAGGCCTACAGCGCCCTGGTCGCGGAAATCACCAAGCGGGAGCAAGAAAGCAAAACGGGCAAGGAGCGCGATAAATAACGGGGAACCGCGCCGCTCGCCGCCATCAAAGTTCGCGTCGCGGTCGCCGTCGACCCGTATAGTTTCCTGTAAAAGCTGGCAGCTTTCTCTAGAATCTCCGCGTCCGCGCCAGCCGCCGCATCACCCACCACGGCCGCACCAGCTCGCCCTGCCTCACCGCGAGCACCACCAGCGCCACTCCCGCCGTTGTCGCGATGATCATTGCGATCAGCGACGCCTCGAGCCCAAACGCTCCGCCGGATAGCAGCGCGGGACCCGACAGCTGGGCCTCGACCAGCCCGCTCTGATCGATCCCGGACACCGGTACGTCGAAGATCCAGCCCTGGGTAAAATTCCACGCCGCGTGCAGGCCGATGGCGGCCCACAGGTTGCGGGTCAGCATGTAGATGCCGCCAAGCAGTACGCCCGCCTCCAGCGCGATGGCGAAGGACGACAGCGCGCTGGCTCCCGGGTTGAAGATATGCCCCAGGCAGAACAGCGCCGACGTCAGCGCCAGTGCGAACCAGCTGCCCCCGAATTCCTCGAGCCAGCGAAACAGGATCCCGCGGAACAGCACTTCTTCCATGAAACCGGGCAGGATCGCCATCGCGATCAATGCCGTAACCAGTGCGCCCGTCCCGCCCTCGCCGACAATGTTGTAGACATCGGCGATCGCCGCCACGCCGACCACCAGCGTGAACAGCAGGAAGCCGAACAGCAGGCCGAGGCCCAGGCCCTTGGGCGCCTCGGCCAACGGCAAGTCGTCGCGGGGATGCTCACCCAGATGGCGGATGACCAGCTTATAGGCGGTCCACATCAGCCCGATGCTGATCGTCGCCCGGGCGAGATCGCCCACGGCCTTGTCCATCGGCGGCAGCAGCTTGGCGATGAGGATCCCACCGACGAGCGCGAGGGCGAAGATCGCCACCGCGATCAGCATCGCGACCAGCGGGAAATCGGCAATCCGCCGCCACAGCGGCCTGGGCGCATGCGGCGCCGCCATAATATCTTCCAACCGACCCTCCCCTGAGCTTCAACGCTCACAGTGCGGTGAAGAATGAGTCCGGGCAAGCCGCTATTCGACCAGCGGCCGCTAGCCGGCAGCATACTCGTGACGCTTCATATGCCCACATTGCGAAGCTCCAACCCAACAGATAAGTTACTGAATTCTAATCGAGCTTGGGTGAGGGAAGCAGCGATGTGGAAAACCGGGCTTGCGGTGCTGGGATTGTTATGCGCGGCTTCCGCGCCGGCGGCGTGGCACGAAGCCCGGAGCAAGCATTTCGTCATTTACGCCGACCAGAAGCCTGAGCTTCTGCGCACCTTTGCCGAGCGGCTCGAACGGTTCGACAAGGCGATGCGCGTTTTCCGGAACATGGACGATCCGGAGCTTTCCGAAGCGAACCGGCTGACAATCTTTGTCCTCGGCAGTGAGCAGGCTGTCTCCCGGTTGATCGGCGATTCGGGCGCAGCAGGCCTGTATGCAAGCCGCGCCAGCGGATCGTTCGCGTTCGTTCCGCGGTCGGCTGGAAGCCGGCATGAAAGGGATGACCTTCGTGCCGAGCAGATTTTTTTCCACGAGTACGCCCATCACATTCAATTGCAGTCGGCGACCGCCCTTCCGACTTGGGTGACGGAAGGGTTTGCCGAATTCTTCGCAAGCGCCGTTATTCAGCCTGATGGAGGCGTCGTGATCGGGCGTTATCCGCCTTATCGGGTCAGCGCGATCAGCTACATTGGTATCAGCGGCGAGCAGATCGTTGCCGGCATGGACCCACCGCAAAACAATCTTCAGCGCCATGTCTTCTACGGTCAGGGCTGGCTTCTCACTCACTATTTCGCGTTCGAGAAGAAGCGCCGGGGCCAACTGTTGCGATACCTTCGCGAAATTCAGGAAGGCAAGACACTCCAGCAGTCCGCGCAGACTGCATTCGGCGATCTCAAACAGCTAAATCGGGACCTGTCGGCCTACAAGCGGGGCAAGCTCATCAGCCTGCTTCTGAAGCCCGATATCCTGGCCGTGCCGCCGATCGCCGTTCGGCAGCTGAGGGCCGGAGAAGCCTCGGTCATGCCGGTGCGTATCCAATCCACTCGCGGTGTCGACGAACGGTCTTCATCGGGTGTTGCTGCTCGAGCGCGCGCGGCTTCCAGGGACTTTCCGACCGATCCCGTAGCGCAAACCGCTCTGGCCGAGGCGGAAATCGACGCCAAAAATTATGCCGAGGCTGCGGTCGCCGCCGACCGCGCCCTGGCCGTAGACCCAAACAATCGGCTCGCCTTGATCTTGAAGGGTCGCGCTCTGATGGAGCTTGGCCGCACCGATCCGAAAAAAGCCGATTGGAAGTCCATCCGCAGCTGGTTCTCACGGGCCAATCGGCTCGATCCGGACGCGGCGGAGCCTCTGATGCGTTTCTATCAAACCTTTCTGGTTGCCGGAAAGGCGCCGACGCCCAACGCCGTCAAGGGCCTGATCTATGCGGCACAACTGGTGCCACAGGATGAAACGCTGCGCTTGATGGCAACCGAGCAGTTGCTGCGCGACAACCGCATGGCCGAGGCCAGGCAGATGTTCGCGCCGCTCGCCTTCGCCCCTCATGAGGATGAGGCGACGCGCGCCACCACCGCGAAAATCATGAACTACATTGTTTCTGGAGATGGAGCCGCGGCGCTGCGCGCAATTGACGAGGCGAAAGCCAAGGCCAAGGCCTCGCGAAAGCGCTAGACCGCCAGCTCCCGTTGGCCAAGTGCACTTTCCGCCTCGAGCAACTTCCTCTTGCGGTCGAGGCCCCCGGCATACCCGCCGAGCGTGCCGTCGCTGCGGATTACCCGGTGGCATGGGACCAGCACCGCGACCGGGTTCGAGCCGTTGGCCGTCCCCACCGCGCGCACCGCCTGCGGCTGGCCGACGGCGGCGGCGATATCGGCATAGCTGCGCGTCTGGCCGACCGGGATCTTGCGAAGCTCGCGCCACACTGCTTCCTGGAATGCGGTGCCGCGGACGTCGATCGGCAGCTCGGGCATCGCCGTGGGCGTTTCGATCGCGGTCATCACGCCGGAGATGAGCGAGGCCATTGCCTCGTCGGCCGGCAGGATCGTCGCGTTGGGGAAGCGTTGGCGGAGCGCCCGCTCATCCTCGTCGAAGGTCAGCCGGCAGATGCCCTTGGCGGTCGCCGCGACCAGCATCTGGCCGAGCGGCGTGTCGAGCATGGCGTAACGGATGGTCTCGCCACGCCCGCCGTCGCGCCATGCCGAGGGTGTCATTCCCAGCCGCTCCTTGGCGTCGGCGTAGAAGCGGGTCGGCGCCGCATAACCCGAATCGTAGATCGCCTCGGTCACCGATTTGTCCTCCTTCAGCTCGATCTGAGCGCGCCGGGCCCGTAGCCCGCGTGCATATTGCGCCGGAGACACACCGACATCGCGGGTGAACAGCCGCTGGAAATGATGCGGTGCGTAGCCGACGGCGGCCGCCAGATCGTCAAGCGTCGGCGGCTCCTCGGCCTGTTCGATCAGGCGCACGGCCTTGGCCACCGCGCCGCGGTCGCGGCCGACTTCGTCGGGCTTGCAACGCAGGCATGGCCGATATCCCGCCGCGAGTGCTGCCTGGGCATCCGCGAAGAACTCGACATTCTCGCGCTTCGGCCGCCGCGCCGGGCAGCTCGGCTTGCAATAGATACCGGTGGTTTTCACGGCCCCGATTATCCGCCCGTCCCACGATCGGTCGCGTTGCTCGAAAGCCATCCAGGCCCGGTTCTCATTTATGATTTTCATCAGCATGGGATAGCAGATACGCCGCCAGCGCGCCTCACGCATCCCGCCGCTTGCGGTCAAACCCTCCACCGTCATTGCGAGCGCAGCGTGGCAATCCAGTTTCTTTTGATGTGGCTAGATTGCCGCGTCGCTTTGCTCCTCGCAATGACGGACAGCGGTTGCATCGCCGCGCCCCCCTTGCTAGGGGCGCGCCAACCCATCGGGGCGTCTCGGTTTCGGCCGCGGCTGCGCCCCATTTCGCATGGGGCAATTTTCCTACTCGGAGCTTTGGGCGCGTGGAGACATCCGGCGGCATTCAGGCCAGCTTAGCAGGGCGCTACGCGACCGCTTTGTTC
>JBKJYX010000147.1:0-3017 GCA_046715575.1 Sphingomicrobium sp.
GTCGGAAGCGAGATCACGCTCGGGCCCAAGGCACAGGAAATGGCGCTGGTGATGGAAGCGCAAAGCCTCGCTGAGCGCGACATCCCCGATTATGTCGTTCCCGACGGCACCGCGAAGGTTACCTACACGCGCGTGCCCAAGCTCGACGAAGTGCCCTATCCGGTACGGATGGAGCCCAATCTGGTGGTCGAATTCTACTCGCGCTGATCGGCGGCTACCGGCGAGACAATCAAGGCGGCCCTCGCGGGTCGCCTTCTTTGTTGATAGGCGCTCGCCGATGACTCAGCCCCCACTCCCCGAATGGGCGCCGCATGAGGCAGTTTGGATCGGTTTTCCGAGCGATCCCGGGCTGTGGCTCGCCGATCTGAAAGAGTCCGAGCGCGAGGTCGCGGCGTTTGCGGCAGCAGTCCACGCCGGCGGCAAGGGCGAGCGGGTGTGGATGGTCGCGGCGCATGGCGATGCCGCGTTCGCCGCGCGCAAGCTCGCCCCGTTCGCGAGGGTGATCGTCGAGCCGTTCGGCGACATCTGGCTGCGCGACACGGGGCCGATTGTGGTCGGCTCGGGCAAGGGGCGCCGCGCCGCCGGCTTCGGCTTCAACGGCTGGGGCGGCAAATATGAACTGGAGGGCGACGAAGACGTTGGCGGACGGCTCGCCGCGGCGGCCGGCCTGGCTTACTCGAAGGCCGACTGGATCCTCGAAGGCGGCGCCATCGACCAGGACGGCAGCGGCACCGTTCTGACCACCGAGCAATGCCTGCTCAATCCCAACCGCAACCCCGGATTGTCACGCGAAGACGTCGAGCAGAGGCTGAAGCGCGACCTCTGTTTCGAGCGGGTCGTGTGGCTCGGCGAGGGGCTCGCCAACGACCATACCGACGGCCACATCGACAATCTTGCGCGGTTTGTCGCGCCCGGCCGCGTGGCGATCCCAAATCCGGCCAAAAACGATCCCAACGAGGCGATCTATCGCGACGCCGCCAAGCGCCTGCGCGCGGCAAAGCTCGATATCGTCAACCTGCCCTCCCCCGGCCGGATCGAGCGCGGCGGCGACCTCATCCCGGCGAGCTATTTGAATTTCTACATCGGCAATGCGGTGGTCGTGGTCCCGCAATATGGCGCGCCCAACGACCGCGCCGCGGTGACCATGGTCCAGGCCCTGTTCCCCGACCGCAAGGCGATCGGCCTGCGTGCCGACCATATCCTGACCGGCGGCGGCAGCTTCCATTGCATCAGCCAGCAGGTGCCGCTCTAAGGCCCGCCATGACCAAGCTGACCGTCGCCGCGCTGTAGCTCGCCTTTGGCGATGACACCGACGCCAACATCCGCGCGGTATCCGACCTCGTGCGCGAGGCAGCGAGCAAGGGGGCGCAGGTGGTGCTCCCGCCCGAACTGTTCGAAGGCCCCTATTTCTGCCGGACCGAAGACGAGAGCCACTTCGCCGTTGCGCGCGCGGTTAACGAACATCCGTCTGTGCTGACGATGCAGGAGC
The DNA here is from genome assembly GCA_046715575.1 of Sphingomicrobium sp. Lineage (GTDB taxonomy): Bacteria > Pseudomonadota > Alphaproteobacteria > Sphingomonadales > Sphingomonadaceae > Sphingomicrobium. The sequence continues at coordinate 1,490 of JBKJYX010000147.1, forward strand.
TCGCGGCCGAACTCAAGATCTGGATCCCGACCAGCTTCTTCGAATTGGACGGCCCGCACCATTACAACAGCCTCGCGATGATCGGCCCCTCCGGCAAGGTCGCCGGCGTCTACCGCAAGAGCCACATCCCCGACGGCCCCGGCTACCAGGAGAAATTCTACTTCCGCCCCGGCAACACCGGCTTCAAGGTCTGGCCGGCTGCGGGAACCACGCTCGGCATCGGCGTGTGTTGGGACCAATGGTATCCGGAAACCGCACGGGCGATGATGCTGATGGGCGCCGAAATCCTGTTCTTTCCCACCGCGATCGGCACCGAGCCGCACGACCCCGACCTCGACACCTCGCGGTTATGGCGCCGCGCGATGATCGGCCATGCGGTGTCGAACGTCGTACCGGTAGTCGCCGCCAACCGCATCGGCACAGAGGGCGGCCAGCGCTTCTACGGCCACAGCTTCATCTGCGACGAGCGCGGCGATATTCTTGCGGAGTTCGGCGCGGGGGAGACCGGCGCCCTGGTCGCGACGCTCGATCTGGCGGCGGCCAAAAAACACCGCGCGGCGTTCGGCTTCTTCAGAGACCGCAGGCCCGAGCTTTACGGGCGCCTTACCGAGGATGTTTGAGAACTAGCGCCCGCTCGAACATGCTTTCGAACATCGCCGCGTCGAGGCGGCGCGTGTTCTGGTTGTAGCGCGAGCAGTGGTAGCTCGACAGCAGCACGCGACCGCCTGGCGCGATATGCTCGGCGCCGTGGCCAAATTTGGTTGCTGAGGGCGGCAAGCCTAGCGTCCGTGCCGCGGCGATATGGGCGATCTGGCCAAGCGCGATGACCACTCGCACGTTGGGCAGTGCGATCAGCGATGCGTCGAGATAGTGGCGGCAGGTCGCGATTTCCTCAGGATTGGGCTTGTTCGCCGGCGGCAGGCATTTGACCGCGTTCAGGATCACCGCGCCCTTCAATCGCAGGCCGTCCGCCGGGTCGGCGCCATATTCGCCCTCGGCCAGCCCGAACTTGAGCAAAGTCGCGTAGAGCAGCTCGCCGGCGAAATCGCCGGTGAACGGTCGCCCGGTGCGGTTGGCGCCGTGCTTACCGGGCGCCAGGCCGACGATCGCCAGCCAAGCCTCGGGATCGCCGAAGGCCGGCACCGGCGCGTTCCACCAGTCGGGATGCTCGGCGCGGCATTCCTCGCGAAAGTTCACCAGCCGCGGGCACAGCGGGCAGTCGCGCGGCGCCTCGGCCTGCGGGACCGGCGACAAATCGGCTGGGAAAAGCATAGCCCTCCGCCCTAGCGCCCCCTTCCCGTCATTGCGAGGAGCGGTAGCAACGCGGCAATCCACTGACGCGGGACTGGATTGCTTCGCTCCGCTCGCAATGACAGGGCTGGGCAATGGCCCACCTCTACGCAATCGGCATTGGATCGAACCGTCGGCACGGCCGCTATGGCCGGCCGTCCGGAGTGGTTGAGGCGGCGATCGCGCGGCTGGACCAGGACTTTGGCTTGTTCGACGCCTCGCCGATCGTCCTCAACCC
>JBKJYX010000148.1:0-8282 GCA_046715575.1 Sphingomicrobium sp.
GCCGACTTCGCCGAAGGAAGGGCCGACGCGCTCGGCATGACCGGCCCGAAAAGCCTCGAGGAAGAGATTGCCGAGCTCAAAGCCGGCGAGAAAGTCGACGCCGAACTGGAAGCCATGAAAGCCGCGCTCGCGGCAAAGGGGAAGTAAACCATGGAAGATGCAGCGATTGCGCTAATCGTAATGCCGATCCTGTTCATCGGCCTGCCGAGGCAGATTTTTCACTACATCACTAAATGGAAGCAGGCCGGAAATATCACCCAGTCCGACGAGAAATTGCTCGACGAGCTGCACGACGCCGCGCGCCGGCTCGACGATCGGCTGTGCTCGATCGAACGGATCATGACCGCCGAGAACCCGAATTGGCGGCAGCAATGCCTGCCGGGCCGCACCGAATCCCAGCGGCTGCTGGCGGATGGAGAATAAGATGGCCGACGAGCGAAATTATGCCCCTTCCGGGCAGCCGCCCAGCCGCACGCGCTTCTACAAGGACAAGCGCAACGGCAAGATCTTCGGCATTTGTGCCGGCATCGCCGACTACACCGGTTTCGACGTCAATCTGGTGCGGGTATGCATGGTCGCGGCGGTGTTCCTGAGCAGCGGATCGATCCTTCCCTTCTATTTCATCGCCGCGTTCATCACCCCGGACAAGCCGCGCGCGCTGGCGGTCGCCGACCTCGAATAAAAGCAGTTCTGGCAGGGCGTGCGGGCGTGCCCCACCCGCTCCGCGCTCGACATCCGCGGACGGTTCAAGGACATCGACCGCCGGCTGGCCGACATCGAGAGCTATGTGACCACCGAGAACCGCTCGCTGGCCCGCGAAATCGACCAGCTTCGCTAAAACTTCAAGCAAGGGAATTGACGACATGGATCCGGACATGATCGAGGTTTTCAAATTCGCCGGTACAATTCTTCCCTACGTGGCGATGATCGTCGCCGTGAGCGTCGCCGGCTGGGCATTCACCACCTGGCTGCGGATCAAGAACGGTTATCCGCTGGAGAGCTCGTGGGGGATGCCGATTCATCCGAGCACCGACAAGGAAGCTATGGAGCGGATCAAGCTCCTAAGTTCCGAAAACGCGCAGCTGCGGGCGGAGCTGGGATCGATCAAGGACCGGCTCGAAACCGTTGAGCGGATCATCACCGACCAGCCTTCGCAGCTGGCCCGGGAGATCGATTCGCTCGGCCTGGTGAAGGGAGGCCGCGCGTAATGGATGTGGATTTCGGATCCCTGATACCGGTCGTGGCGATCATGGCCACGTTTGGATTCGGCTAGATTTGGCTACGATACCAGGAGATCAGGTTGCAGAAGCGGCGATTGGAGCGCGAGGCGGGCGAACAGGGCGAAGAGAAACGCCGTCTCCTGGAGCGCCTGTCGGTGCTCGAAAGGATTGCCACCGATCGCGGCCTTCAGACCGCCGAACAGATCGAAGCGCTGCGGAAACAGCCGGAAATTGTCGCGAATTTCGCGAAACACCGAACAGGCGAGTGACGACGCTGCCGCTTGAAGGGAACCGCAGTCGTAACGACATGACGTCGACGCGGCGCAAGAAAGAAGGACTCGCCTGACATGGACAACATTGCCAGCTGGATCTGGGTCCTGATCCCCTTGGCCGCGATCGGTATCGTGCCGTTCAAATTGTGGCTCAGGATCAAGGAGAAGCAGATCGAGGCGCAGACCGGTCTCGCGGCCGAGAAAAGCGCTCAATATGCGGCGCATGTCGAGCGGATCGAGGCCCGCTTGCGGGTGGTCGAGCAAATCGTCACCGATCGCGGCGCCGATACCGCCGCGCAGATCGAGGCGTTGCGAGAGCGGCCGCGGATCGACGCACTGCACGAGCAGCCCACCAAGTAAGACCGGATCGGAGTTCCCATGGGCCGTTATGAGATGATCGTCGCAATCGTTGCGATTGTGATGTTCGCCAGTGTTTTGAGAGCGCGGTACGGCTGGCACCGTAATCGCCGAAACCAAGTCGAGGGCAGCGCCGACAACGGCGAGGCGATGCGGCTGCGCGAGGAAGTGAAGCAGCTCAAGGAGCGCATCCATGTCCTGGAACGCATCACGACCGATCGCGAGAACAGCCTGTCACGCGAGATCGACGAGCTTCGCGACCGCTAGGGATAGGTAGGCCGAGCTGCGCAGCGAATAAGGAGAAACGGACATGGATTGGGGTGGACCGGAATTCGTCCTCGCGATTATCGCTATCTCGATCTTCGGGTGGCTGGCGTCGACCTGGATCCGCGCCAGGCACGGCTATCCGGTCGAGAACGAATGGTCGGGAATGGTCGAGCATCCGGACACGCCACGCAAAACCGAGGGCCGCAAGATTGAGTTGCTGAGCAGCGAGAACGACCGCCTCAAGTCCCAGGTCGGCCAGCTCGAGGAACGGCTCAAGGTGCTCGAGCGCATAGCCACCGATCCGTCGCGCGAGCTGGCCAGCGAAATCGACAAACTTCACGACCGTTAGATGACATCCGAGCGCGCGGGCCCTATTTCGGGCTCGTGGCCGGGCTCCCTCCCCTTCAGGACATTCTCGACGAGTATGAGCTGCTCGACAGCGAGGATCGGTACCGGCTGCTGATCGACCTCGGCCGCGAGCTCGAACCGATGCCCGACGCGCTCAAGACCGATGCGACCAAGGTGCGCGGGTGCGCCGCCTCGGTGTGGGTCTATCCGCGGCGGACCGACGACGGCCGCCTGCACTTTCTCGCCGACAGCAACGCCGCGATCACCAAGGGGATCGTCGCGCTGGTGCTGACCGCGGTCCAGGACAGACCGGCGGATGAGGTCGCGCGGATGGACGTCGCCGCGGCGCTGGCCCCGTTCGACCTGTCGCGCCAGCTGAGCGCCAACCGCACTCAGGGCATCCCCAGCATGATCGCGCTGGTCCGCGAGACCGCCCACCGGCTGGCGGCGTGAGCGAGGTCGAACGGCCAGCGGCGGCGGGCGGTGCCGGGGAACGCTTCGATCCGGCACGGTTCTTCGAGCTCGCCCGGAAGGTCGGTCACGGGCGCGCGCTCGGCATGAAATTCGGGGATTCCGGGGACAATTGGACCGAGCTCTGCCTGCCTTGGCACGACGAGCTGGTGGGCGTGCCCGACACCGGCATCCTCGCTTCAGGCGCGATCGTCAGCCTGATCGACACCGCCAGCGGCACCGCGGTGTGGGCGGCGCTCGGGAAATTCATTCCGCTGGTCACGATCGATATGCGGATCGATTATCTGCGGCCGGCCTTCAAAGGCGAAAGCGTGTTCGCGCGCTGCGAATGCACCAAGCTCACCCGCCGGATCGCGTTCACCCGCGGGACCGCGCACGTCGGCGATCCCGCCAAGCCGATCGCCTACAGCGCCAGCACGTTCATGATCGGCGGCAACCCAGGCAGTTAGCGCGGCTTGGCTTCGCGCCGCTCCTCGACGCGGCGAAGTACATCGAACGCCGCCTTCACCTGCTGGAAACGCTTGGCCGCGCCGGCGTCGCCCGGCCTCAGGTCGGGATGGTTTTCCTTGGCCAGCCGGCGGTAGGCAGCCTTGACCTTGCCAAAGTCGGCGTCGCTGTCGAGCTCGAGCGCTTCCAGTGCCCGCATCTCGTCGCGGCTTCGGCTGCCGTCACCGGGTCCGCCCCATTGCCAATGCTGGGCCTGGCGGAACGCCGATGCCTCGGCGCTCTCGCTCGCCTCGCGCGCGGCGGCATCCGCAGCGTCGAGTCCGGTGAAATAGTCCCAGTTTCGGTTGTACTCGGCGGCGTGGGTCTCGCAGAAATACCAGCGTTCCTTGCTGTTTGGCGCTTTGGGCGCGGGCCGGTCGCCGGGCGCAGGGCAGCCGTCGCGGTCGCAGATGCGCACCCGCGTCGCGTCGCGCGACTTGCCGCCGTACGGCCGCCAGCGCGGGAAGCCCCAATCGTCCGATCTTTTGTACCCTGTCATGCAACCTCAAACTAATGACGCGGGCGATGCGCGACCAGAGCACCCGTAAACAATGTGCCAGAGGGCCTGTAAGCCGGGTTCTGTCCATCGCCGCGTTGCCGCGGCGAATGGGCGACCATTCCTCTAGGGGACGAGTTACCCCGCCCCTCCAGCGACCAACCCGGGCGACGAGCCGGAACAAAGCCCCAGAGCCGAAACTCCTTGTCGCCCCTATTCGGTCTTGCTCCCGGTGGGGTTTACCGTGCCGCGGCCGTTGCCGGCGCGCGCGGTGCGCTCTTGCCGCACCCTTTCGCCTTGACCCGCCCGAAGACAGGCAGCCTGCTTTCTGTGGCACTATCCCTGAACCGCCGTCGCCGAGGCTAAGGCGGTCCGCCGGGCGTTACCCGGCACCGTTATTCCGTGGAGCCCGGACTTTCCTCGCCGGAACCGAAGTTCCGCCGCGGCCGCCCGGCCCTCTGGCGGATGCACCTATAACGCGAACAGCTCAGTTAGGAAATCGCGAGGCGATCAGCGCGAAAACACCGCGCCGTGCGGACTGCCCTCACCGGTCCAGTTGTGTGGCCAAATGCGCTTCGCGAAGCTGAAACCGACCTTGCCGTCCGTATCGCGGAACGCCTCGTCGATGCTGAGCGCGCCCGTCCTCTCGTCGAGTTTCAGCAGATACATCCGATCGCCCGCTTTTCCGGAGGTCACGACCAGGCGCTTCGCCTTCGCATCCCACGCCGTCCAATGCGGTCGATACTCATCATTTATGACCAGCCGCGACACCTCGCGCACGTTTGCGCTGTCGGCGATGTTGAGCACCGCATAACCATGGATCGAGGGCACGCTCTGCACCAGATAATTGCCAACGATGGTCGGCACGCCGCAGAAATTGCCGGGGAACTGATGGACCAACTTTGCCGATGACGTCGGTCCATCCAACCCGGTGACACGCTGGATCCCGCATGACAATGTCTGGACATAGACGGCGCCATCTGGCCCGACCCGCGCCTCTTCCGGCGAAATGTGACCGTTCAGGCTTGGCCCGGGATCGAACCTGTGGGTGCCGAGCAATTTGAGGTCCGACAACCGGAACATCTGATAGGTGTTGCTGGTCAGCAGAAAATCGTTTCCCATCGGGGAATTGGTCACGAGAACGCGGTCGATCCCGCGAAGAACGGCGAGGCTGTAGGGCAGCAATCCTTCGTTGGCGAAGGCTGGGTCGGCATTGCTGGCGGACCGCACCACCTTGCCGCTGTCGTCAATCTCGACCAGTCCGCCGCTCTTTCCGTCCATCGCCATCGGGCCGCTATGATCATGGTCGCCGCGATCGGCGAATTGGAAGGATGCGAGCACGTTGCCGTTGGGCAGGCGCAGGAAGCTGTGCGGCATGGCGTAGCCGCCCAGGCTTTCGAACGATGTCGCAACCTTGGGTTCCAATGGCTTGCGTAAGTCGAAGATAACCGAGCGGTTGGCGTCGTGGTCATTGGCGAACAGCATCCCGCTCGCCGGCATTTCATATTCCGTGTGGTGGATGCGCACGCTCTTGATGTCGGTTCCGACTCCGGTGAGCATCTTGCCATAGGTCGGGGACGCTGGATCGGCATCGAGGACAATCAGGAAATTATTGCCCTGCTTCGCCTGATCGCCCGTCCAGACAAAAAGATAATGTCCACGATCCGTCGCGCTATATGCGGGCGCGGCCACCGTCGCGGCAACCGTCGCCATCAATTCGAATAACCGACGAACCATCCGCCCTTCTCCTCCATCGATGCCGTTAGGCCCCGGCCGCCCGTCACTCTTTATTGGGGACGCGGGAGCAGCAAAGCGAGCAATTTCGCGCGGCACTCGCCGTCGACGATGCCGTCGATGAGGTCGGGACGGAAGCGGCGCTGGAAGGCGATCACCGCCTTTTGCGCGTCGGTCACGTCATAGCCGAAGCGTTCGAGCGCGAGCAGGAAGCCGGCGTCGGTCCAGAACGGGTCGATGAGGTCGCGCTTGGGGCTGGGCAGCGCCAGCCGGCGGCGGGCCAGCGCTTCCCACGGGAACAGCTCGCCCGGATCTTCCTTACGGGCCGGCGCGACATCGGAATGGCCGACGATATTGCCGCGGCCGATGGCATGGCGCTCCTTGATTGAGGAAACGAGCGGGATCAGCGCCGCGATTTGCTCGTCGGGAAACGGCCGGTAGCCGAATTCGTGGCCGGGATTGACGATCTCGATGCCGACGCTGGCGGAATTGATGTCGGCGACGCCGCGCCAGCGCGATTTTCCCGCGTGCCAGGCGCGTTTCGACTCGTCGACCAGCTGGAACAAGGTACCGTCCTCGTCGACCAGATAATGCGCCGAAACCTTGCTGTCGGGCGACGTCAACCGGCCGAGCGCGCTCTCGGCGTCGGGCATTCCGGTGTAATGGAGGACGATCATCGACACCGGCGTCGCCCGCTCGTCGAAATTCGGCGATGGCCGCTCGATCATCTCCATGCGCGACATGGCGCACGAGCCGGCGCCGTCGGTCAAGCCCCCCGGGCGGCGCGCTTGGCAGTATTTTGGGCACCCGCGGCCGGGGTGTCGACCAGGCGATAGAGGCCGCGCGCCTTGGTGTCGGCAGCAAGCTTGCGGGTCTGGCCGATTACGGTTTCACCGGCCCCCAGCATCAGCCAGCCGTCCGGCGCCATCGCCGACGACAGCCGTTCGAACGCCAGCGTGCGCTTCTCGGCGCTCAGGTAGAGCAGCACGTTGCGGCATAGCACGATGTCGAAATCGCCGGGATTCGGCGGCTTCTCGAGCAGATTGTGGACCTGGAAGCGGATCGGCTTGCGCAGTCCTTCGACCGCGCGCCAGCCGCCTTCGCACTCTTCGAACCAGCGGATCATCTGCTTGATGCCGAGCCCGCGCTGAACCTCGAACTGGGTGTAGGTGCCGCTGCGGGCGCGTTCGATCGCCGAGTTCGACACGTCGGTGGCAAGGATGTCGATGGTCCAACCATGCCAGGCCAGCGCGTTTTCGGCGAACAGCATGGACAGGCTGTAGGCTTCCTGGCCGGTCGAGCAGCCGGCCGACCAGATGCGAATCCGGCGGCTGGTTGCGTGGCGCTTGGCCAGCGTCGGCAGAGCGTGGGACGCCAAGAGGTCGAACGGCGAGCGGTCGCGGAAGAAATAGGTCTCGTTGTTGAGCAGCGCCTCGACCACCTGGTTCGACAGGCTCGGCTCGCGGCCCATGACGAGGATCGTGATCAGCTCGTCCAGGGTGGCGATGCCGCGCTCGCGAAGAAGGGCGGCCAGCGCCGTCTCGATCCGCCACCGCCTGCTCATCGTCAGCTGCTGGCCGGTGCGCGCTTCCAACAGACTGCCGAGAATACGGCTGGAGCTGTCGCTTACTTGCACGGCATTTCCCGGGCGAGCGAGGCAATCCGGCGGGCCAGCTTGTCCGGTGCCATCACGGCGCAGGCGAGGCCGGCTTCGAGCACCGCGCGCGGCATGCCCCACACCGCGCAACTGGCTGCATCCTGGGCGAGGACCGAGCCGCCGCAGCCGACCAGCCGCCCGGCGCCCTCGACGCCGTCGCGGCCCATCCCGGTCAGGACGACGCCGAGCCCAGCCGCGCCGTAAAGCGCGCCGACCGAGGCCAGCATTGGATCGAGCGACGGCAGGCAGCCGCTCGCCGACGGTCCGTGGGTCAGCCGCACGACCCGCAAGCCGCACAGCATGTCGACAGTGAGGTGCGCATCGCCGGGAGCGACGATGATCCGGTCGGGCAACAGCTCCATGCCATTTTCCGCAACCAGCGTCTCGCGCTGCGCAACGCCGCCCAATTGGCGCGCGAACACGCTCATGAACGGCGCCGGCAAATGCTGGGTGATGAGGATCGGAACGCCGATCTGCCTCGGCAAATTCTGGAACAGGGTGCCGAGTGCATGGATGCCGCCGGTCGAGGCGCCGATGGCGAGGATTTCGATCGGATTGTCGGGCAGCGATCGCAAGGCCCCGGCCGGCTCGAGCTTGCGCGGCGAAATTGCGGCCGAGGCCGGCAGGCCGGCATAGCCCAGGGCCTTGAGCTTGCGCAGCAGAATCTCGGAGAAGCGGCCGTTGAAGCGGCCGGTGCCCGGCTTGGGCAGCGTATCGGTCGCGCCCAGGGCAAGCGCGGCGACGGTTTGTTCGGCGCCTTCATCGGCCAGTGACGAGACGATCATGATCCGGGCGCCGCCGGCCGCGGCGATGATGCGCGGGATCGATTTGAGGCCGCCGGCGCCGGGCATTTCGAGGTCGAGCAGGATAACGTCGACATTGACCGCCTGAAGCGCCTCGATGGCGTCCTCGGCAGTCCCGGCCACGGCGACGATCTCGAAGTCGTCGTCGCTTTCGATCATTCGCGACAGGAC
>JBKJYX010000149.1:0-3314 GCA_046715575.1 Sphingomicrobium sp.
GGTTGCTTCCCTGGACGAGTAGGTTGGTGGTAACGATGGCCCCCCAGCCGCCGCCACCCGCCGCATCGAGGAACCCGCCGACGAGGCCGAGCGGCTCGACGACCTTGGGCTGCCGCTCGGTATGGCGGTGCATCACGCCGCGGTAGAATAGGTAGAGGCCCAGCGCGAGGAGGTAGGCCAGAACGAACGGTTTGGCCGTATCGGCCTTGATCTGGGTGAGAACATAGGCGCCGAGCACGCCGCCGATCACGCCGGGAATGACGATCCGGAAAAACAGCCGCCAATCGACATTGCGGTGGGCGACGTGGCTGATCCCCGACACTGCGGTGGTGAACGTCTCCGCGGTGTGGACGCCGGCCGAGGCGGCCGCGGGCGGCACGCCCATGCTGATCAGGAGCGAGCTCGAAATTAGCCCGAACGCCATGCCCAGCGCTCCATCGACGAGTTGGGCGGCGAAGCCGATTGCAATGAAGGTCAGGAGGAGCGTTGGGTCGGCGAACAGGGATTCGAAAATGGCGCCCTCCACCCCTCAATTGAGCGCGCGATTTGCCGATTAGCGACCCGGTCCGCAAGCGAAACTCACGGCGGCAAGCTCGGTCCGTCTGGCAATTTGGGCGGCTCGCACCTAAATTGGCGCGACCAAGAGCAAGGGGTTCGCGTGGATTCTGGGCTGATCGCCTATCTGGACTCGGTAAAGTCCCGCGACCCGGCGGCGCGTTCCCGCTGGGAGGTGCTGCTCTATCCCGGCGTGCTCGCGCTCGGGATGCACCGCATCGGCCACTGGCTGTTCGGCGGAAAGCTGTATTTCCTCGCGCGCGTGGTCAATCATCTGGCGCGCTTCCTGACCGCGATCGACATCCATCCGGGCGCCAGGATCGGCCGCAATTTCTTCATCGACCATGGCTTCACCGTGATCGGCGAGACCGCCGAGATCGGCGACGACGTCACCATCTACCAAAGCGTCACGCTGGGCGGCACCAACCCGTCGACCGGGATCGGCGGCAAGCGCCATCCGACGCTGGATGACGGCGTGGTGATCGGGTCCGGGGCCCAGATCCTCGGGCCGGTGGTGGTCGGCGCGGGGGCCAAGGTCGGGGCCAACTCGGTCGTCACCAAGGACGTCCCGCCGGGTGCGACGGTGGTCGGCATCCCCGCGCGGGCGGTGCCGATCGACTCCGTGCACTACAGCCCGGGCTTCATTCCCTACGGCACGCCATGCGGCGAGGACGTCGACCCGTCGCGTGTCGGCATCGCCGAGCTCGAGCGCGAGATCGCCGAATTGCGCAAAGAGGTCGAATCTCTGAAGCGGGTGCGCCAGCCCGCCCCGAAGGCGAAAAGCGCTTGAGCGTAATCGCGCCGTTCCCGCACCCCCGGGATCGGCGCTTGATCGCCACCTTCGACCGCCGCGAACTGACCCGCATCCTCGACCTCTATGGCCGGATGGTCGCCGCCGGCCACTGGCGGGATTATGCGCTTCGCTTTTCGCCCGACGCGGCGGTGTTCGCAGCGTTTCGGCGGACCAGCGAGCGGCCCGAGGTCCGCATCGAGAAACACCCCGCGCTTCGGCTGAAGCAGGGGGCGTTTGCACTGATCTGCGAGCACGGGCTGGTGCTCAAGCGGGGCCAGGACCTTGGGCTGATCCTGGCCCCCGTTGAGCGCCGGCTTATGCGGCTGGTTGGGGGACGCTCGAGCGATTGACGATCGGCAGACGCTCGCGCAGCCCGGCCGGCAACGGCTTGACCACGGCGGCGCGGGTCTGGTGCCAGAAGGCCGACAGCAACAGCAGCGCCGAGCCGATCACCAGTGCCGTCAAGGCGACGTTGAGCTCGACCGCGCCGAATTGCTTGAACAGCTGCTGCATGGCGAACAGCACGTAGGCGAGCGCCGATACGAGCAAGGCGCGGCGGTCGATGGCCAGTGCCGTAATCGCGATCGCGACATAGAGCAGGATGACGACGAGGCCCTCGCCGATGGTGGCGTTACCGTCGTTCAGCCCGAGCAGGGTAAAGATCGGGTGGACGATCATCGGCGCCGCCAGCAAATGCAGCCAGAAAGCGACGTCGGCGCGGCGGGTGATGCGCGCCCGGTCCGAACCGTCCCACCACATGGCGAACAGGAAGGTGCCGATACCGAGCAGGAGCACGAAGCCGAGAATGATATTTTCGATATTGGCAGCGTCCGGTCCGATTGCGGCGACGAGCAGCCCGACGGCGATCGCCGCAACCGAGGCGGCGCCGGCAGCAACCGTGATCGGAACCCGGAATCGCTTCCAGTGGAGCCAGGCGCCGGCGGCGGCGGCGGCGCCGGAAACGGCGGCGAGAACGCCGGCGAGCTGCGGATTATATTCGAGCTGGTCCGGGCCGATCGCCAGCACCAGGGCGAACGCAACCGTCGCGAACACACCGCCGACGAAGGCGAGCAGCAACAGGATCGAGGGCAGCGCCATCCGCCGCTTGGCGGTGAAGAACAGGGCCAGGCCCCAGGCGGTCGCGGCGACCGCCAGCGGGCCGGTCGCGGACGGTCCGTCGCCTTCGATCGCAAGACCGAGGCTTCGGCCGAGCTGATGGCCGATCCAGGCGACCGCGAACAACAGGATCGCCGCGGCGATCGAGACAAAAATATCATTGAACCCGGTCAGCAGCCGGAACTGCTCTTCATCGACGGTCGAGCTCGAATGCTGGCGCTCGATGTGCGCGCGCAACGCCGCGGCGGCCTCGGCGGTAATCGCGCCGGCGGCGACGGCTTCGTCGAGTTCATTCTGACTGTACATTGCCCATTCCTCCCACTGTTGTGGCAGCGGATAGGCCAGGTGTGTTATCTTGTCAATACAGTAGCACACCCGGGCAAGGGCATGGTAAGCGCATCTGGATGTGCAATCTCTACAATATGACCGCGACGGTCGACGAGCTCCGGCGGATCTTTGGCCCGTTCGACGGCGACACCCGCAATGTTCCGCCGTTCGACGAGATCTATCCAGGCTACCAGGCGCCGGTGCTCCGCCGGAAAGAGGACGGCGGTCTCGCGCTCCAAATGATGAAGTGGGGCTTCCCCGGGCCGGTGTCCGCCGGATCGCGGCCGGTGACCAATGTCCGCAACCTTGCCAGCCCCTTCTGGCGCAACGCGCTCAACGATCCGAAACGCCGCTGCATCGTTCCCGCGACGAGCTTTTGCGAATGGACCGCCGAGCCCGATCCCGAGACCAAGCGCAAATCAAAAGTGTGGTTCGGTTTGGCCGAGGAGCATCCGCCATTGTTCGCCTTTGCCGGGCTGTGGCGGCCGGGGGACGAGGGGCCGTACATGGCGTTCCTGACGTG
>JBKJYX010000150.1:0-3197 GCA_046715575.1 Sphingomicrobium sp.
GGCAGCAGCAGCGCTGCGACAGAAAGTAGCAATAGCGATTTCGTCATTGGCCCCTCCTCTTGCTGTTCCTCCCCCGTAGCACCGGTAACGTGCCTCGCGCCAGCTCGCCAGTGTCCGCTTTCCACCCGTTCCTGCCGCTAGCGCCGCAATGTCCGCTTCCGACCCAAAGCGGACATTGCGATCCGGTTCCTAGCTTCAGAACCTGGTCGTCAGCTGCACGCCAAGCTCGCGGGGCATGCCGATGCTGGAATATGCAATACCCGTCTGGTTGATCAACGTGCCGCGACCGGCCGTTCGGTAGCGCTTGTCGGTAAGGTTTGTGCCGAACAGGGCGACGGCCCAGCGATCATCTCTCGCCCGGAACGTGACCCGCGCTCCAAGCAGGCCATAGCCCTCCTGGTCGTTGAGGGCGGGTGTGATCTGAAACTGCTCCCTAGATCGGTAACTGTAGTCGCCGTGCAGCTCGAGCATACCAAATCCCAGAGCAGCCTCGTAGTGGACCGAGGCGGACAATGAATGGCTCGGCGACCGCTGGAACCGACTCGCTAGCGTCAACCCCGGGACGCGGCCCACGTCGAGGTACTTCGGATCGAGGTGCCCGTAGGCGCCTCTCAGCGTTAGTCCGTCGATCGGCACGGCGGTTAGCTCGACCTCGGCACCCCTGATCCGCGCCTTGGCCGCGTTCTCGATCAGGGTCGTCGATATGCCGTCTATGATCGTCAGCTGGCGAAGCTGGATGTTCCGATAATTGGTTTGGAACAGGGTCGCGTTTAACCGGAGCTTTCGACGCAGCCACTCGGAGCGAAGGCCGACCTCATAAGTCAGCGCGGTTTCCGGCTTGAAGGAATAGAAGCCCATGTTAGGAAGCTGGGGGGCGCGGCGGATATTGAACCCCCCGCTCTTGAAACCCTTGGCGATCGCGCCATAGGCCATCAGGTCGGGTGTCGCCTGGAACTCGAGGCCGGCGCGGTAGGTGAAGCTGTTCCAGCTGTCGCGGTTGGCCCCCGTCGCGACCAATATATTCGTGGGCTGAAGGTCGGCGTCGAGGCGGAAGGACTTGCCGTCGACGGTCTTCTGCTCATGGGAATAGCGAGCGCCCAAGGTCGCGCTCAGCTGATCCGTGATCCGGAATGTCCCCTGCGCATATCCGGCATAGCTGTCGCCGTTGAGCGTGCGCGGTTCGATCGTGGTCAGTGGTAAAGTCCCGGGAGGGTAGAAACAGCCGCAGGTGATGAGGATCTCGTTCGGAACGCTGATCGGCGGCAGCAGTCTTGCGCGTTCGTCGAACACAAACAAGCCGGCCGTGTAGGTCAGCGCGGCCGCCACGCCGCTGAACTGCAATTCCCCTGTGAGCTGCCGCTGCTTGACCCTGGAATCTATGCCACTCAAGTTGAAATAGAGCCCGTCAAGATCCGTCCCGACGTGGCTCTTCAGGCGGCGATAGGCGCCAATGAATTTCATGGTGCCGCCGCCGAGGTCCTTGGTGAGGACAGCCGAGGCTCCCCAAAGGTCCTGTCGGATGAAGTTCTTGCCGGTCGCATGGCTCTCAAGGAAGCTGTCAGCGAAGGACTTCTCGGTGATCTCGGGGCCCGGCAGCCGCCCTTGGCGGATTAGGCGGTTGAGCACCGGGAAAATGCCGACGCCGAGGTTGACCGCGTCGATATGGGTCGCGCCCTGGGTGTCCCTCTTGCGCGACCCATCGAGAGAGACATCGGCGGTGAGCGTGTCGGTGACTAGCCAGCGGAGCTGCAGCCGACCGGCCTGGCTTCGGTCGCTGCCTTCGCGGCGGCCATCGACCTCCGACCGGTTCGCCTGTTCGATAGGCCCAAGGGGCGTTCTCGGCGTCAGGCGACGAACATATCCGTCGCGGCTTACCACGCCGACCGACAACCGCGCCATCAGATTGTCCGACAGCGGCTCGTTGGAAATGGCGCGAAGCTCGACCCGATCATAATTGCCGAGGATAATCTTGGCATGCTGCTCGCGATCGGGCCGCGGCATGTTGGAGACCACGTTGATCGCGCCACCGATGGTGTTCTTGCCGAACAACGTTCCTTGCGGTCCGCGCAGCACCTCGATCCGGGCAACGTCGGTCAGGTTCATGATCATGCCGAGCGGCCGCGCAAAATAGACCCCGTCGAGGTAGACGCCAACGCCGGGTTCCGCGCCGATCGCGAAATCCTCCTGCCCAATTCCACGAATGAACACGTTGCCCGCAGCCTCACCGACATTCTGGGACGGGGCGAAGGTCAGGTTGGGGATAAAGCTCTGCAAGCTTCTGGTGTTGGTTACGGAGCGCGTTTCCAGCTCTTTTTCAGTCAGCGTCACGACCGAAACCGGCGTCCGCTGCAACGATTCCGGCCGGCGGCGGGCGGTGACGACGATCTCGCCGAGGCCGTCATCGGCAGCCGGAGCCCGGTACGCGTCTTGGGCGCGGGCAGGAGGCGCGGCGACCGCGCCACAAGCGGCCGCGAGGAGCGCGATCCCCTTGGCCGGCCAGTATCGATCCACTGCACGCCTCCTTCCGCCGCCTACATCCGCAACCGCATCGTCTCAGCGCGCTCGCGGGCATAGTGAGCCGCCAGCCTCGCCCGCATGCGCTCGAAGCGCGGGTGCCCGCGAAGCGATTGGTAGGCCGGCTCGTCGGCGATGTCGCGCAGGTCGGTGATACCCGAGTGGGTCCACCCGCGACTCATCGCGCGCTCGAGCATCGTCAGTGCCTGGTCCCGCTGGCCGCCAACCGCAAATATCGCCGCAGTGTCGGCGTCGAACCAGAACGGCACGCGGCTCCGCCGATAGACGTCGCGCATCCGCGCGCTTGCGTCCCGAAGCAGCCGGTCAGCCTCGGCGGCTCGACCGACATTGCGGAGGGCGAGAGCGACCACAGGCGTTTCATACAGTTGATCGACGCGAAGGGCTTCGCGCCGGCGGATGCCCAGCAGCCCGATTGGGCTGTCATAAGCGGCCACGAGCTCGCTCGCTCGGCCGGCCTTGAGCATCAGCTTGGCGGCAAGGTGGTTCTCGTCGCTGTACACATCAGCGGCAATTTCGTCGCGATTACGCGCCCGCCACACTCCAGGTGCGGGCGCCGTGTCCATCCATACTCGCCAGCTGCTGCGCTGCGACGATAATCGCGGCGCTATTCCGAGCGGATTGGCCTCCAGCCCGAGCGCGAATCTTGCATCGTTGACTGAGCG
>JBKJYX010000151.1:0-4124 GCA_046715575.1 Sphingomicrobium sp.
GTTGCGCGCCGCCCGGCCGATGCCGCCGTAGACGACCAGGCTCTGCGGGTCCTCGGCAACCTCCTCGTCGAGGTTGTTCATCAGCATCCTCACCGCCGCCTCGGTCGCCCAGCTTTTGGCGACGATCTCGCTGCCACGGCGGGCCCGGATGTGGCGGCTGTTGTCGCGGCGGCCTTTGTCGAGATTGGCGGTCACGCGTCCAGTCCTGCGAAGATGCGGCGTTCGGGGCCGGGCAGCCCGATCCAGTAACCGAGCTCGGCCAGGCTTTCGAGCCGCCACACGGCGAGGTCGGCGGCCTTGCCGGGCGCGATGCTGCCGATCTCCTTGCCGAAACCGAGCGCGTGGGCGGCGTTGATGGTCATGCCGGCGAGTGCTTCCTCGGGTGTGAGGCCGAACAAGGTGCAGGCCATGTTGATCGCCAGCGTCGGCGACAGCAGAGGCGACGTGCCGGGGTTGCAGTCGGTGGCGACGGCGATGCGCACCTTGTGGTCGCGAAGCAGCTGGACCGGCGGTTTCCGAGTTTCCTGCAGCGCGTAGAAGGCGCCGGGGAGAAGCACCGCGACAGTGCCGGCCTCGGCCATCGCTTTGGCGCCGGCTTCATCGAGATGCTCGAGATGGTCGGCGGACAAAGCGCGATATTGGGCGGCTAGCTCGGCGCCCGACTGGTTGGAAAGCTGCTCGGCGTGGAGCTTGACGCGCAGGCCGTGCTCGGCGGCGGCGCGAAACAGATGCTCGACCTCAGCGGGCGTGAAGGCGATGGTGTCGCAATAAGCGTCGACGCTGGTGGCGAGCCTGGCCTTGGCGATCGCCGGGATCATCTGCTCGACGACCATGGTCACATAATCGTCGCGGCGGTCGGCGAATTCGGGCGGCAGCGCGTGCAGCGCGAGCAAAGTACCGACGACGCGGACCGGCTCGCTTTTGCCCAACGCCTTGGCCGCGTTGAGCAGCCGCATTTCGTTGGCGGTGTCGAGGCCGTAACCCGATTTTATCTCAATGGTCGTGACGCCGCCGGCCATCAACGTGTGCAGCCGCCGCCGCGCGGTGGAGATCAGCTCGGTTGCGGACGCGGCGCGAGTCTTGGCGACGGTCGAGGCGATGCCGCCGCCGGCCGTGGCGATCTCCTCATAGGAGGCACCGGCGCGGCGCATCGCATGCTCGTCGGCCCTGGTGCCGCCGAACACGAGGTGGGTGTGGCAGTCGACCAGCCCGGGGGTCACCCAGGCGCCGTCGAGCGGCACGACTTCGGTGGCGCGGAAGCCGGCCAGCTCGGTGCGCTTGCCGATGCGGACGATCTTGCCGTCCTGGATGCCGATCGCGGCATTGGCGATGACGCCCAATGGATCGCCCGGCCGGGCTTCCATCGTGGCGACGTTGCAGTCGATCAGGAGGCGGTCCCACATGCGCGTTCCCCTTAGGGAGGGCAGGTGGTAGCGTCAAAGACATGAGCAGTTGGCCGAATCTCGCCGAGCTGGTGGTGGCGCGCACCGACGCCGCTGCGGTCGGGCTGCTGGGCGCACCGCTTGGCGCCGGATCGGTGACGCCGGGGGCGTGCGACCGGGCGCCGGCGCTGTTGCGGGCGACGCTGAAACGGATCGGCCGCTATGACGTCGAAACCGGGCGCGAGCTTGCGACCAAGATTGCCGATCGCGGCGACGTCGACGTGTCGGGGCTGACTATCGAGCAAGCGACGGCGCCGTTAAATGCTGCGGTGCGCGCCAGCACCGAAGCGCACGCGCTGACTTTGTTCATCGGCGGCAACAATGCGATTACGCGCCCGGCGGTGCTGGGGATCGGCGACGCTCTCGACGAGATCGGGCTGATCACACTCGACGCGCATTTCGACATGCGCGACACGAGCGAGGGCCTGAGCAACGGCAATCCGGTACGGGCGCTGCTCGACGACGGGCTGCCGGGCGCCAACATCGCACAGGTCGGGCTGGCGAGCTTCGCCAACAGCGCCGCGATGCACAGCCAAGCGGTCGACGCCGGCAACTTGGTCGTGACGATGGGCGATGTGCGGCGCGAGGGGATCGAGCAGGCCATTGCCAGGGCGCTGGACCATGTCGCGCATTGCGACGCGCTGGTGATCGACTGCGACATCGACGTCGTCGACCGGGCGCAAATGCCCGGAGCGCCGGGCGCGCGGCCGGCCGGGATGGCGGCGGCGGATTTCTTCGCCGCGGTGCGTCGTCTCGCGTCGGACCCGAGGGTCCGGGTGATCGATTTGACCGAATGGGATCCGTCGCTCGACGCGACCGACTTGAGCGCCCTGACCGCCGCGCGTTGGGTCGCCGAGTGCCTCGCCGGCTACGAGCTGCGCTAGGCTCGCGCGGCCGTCGCTCCGGTTGCGCGCATCATCCGTATGACCAGGGTATTTGGGTGAGGGGGATTTCACGATGACGTTCAATCCGGACGCGGCGACCGCAGGCTACATCGACAGCCTCGGCGCGGCGGCGCTTGAGAAAGCGCACGACTACACCGTTGGCGGCCACTGGCTGCTGCTGTGGGGCCTGGTGGTCAGCGCGATCGTCACCTGGCTGATCGTCCGCTCGGGAATTCTCGATCGCCTCGACGGCAAGCTCGGCGAACCACGCCGCAATTTGCGGGCCTTCGTCGTCAGCGGGGTGTTCTTTTCTCGCGTCCGCCGTGCTGAGCCTGCCGTGGACCCTCTATTCGGGCGAGCAGGCGCAGGCGGCCGAGGCGGCCGGCGCGGATGGCCTGCTGCTGTTGCCGCCATATCTCGTAAAGGCCGGCCAGGACGGCCTTGCCGCTCATGTGGAGGCTGTTTGCCGCGCCACGTCGCTGGCGGTGATCGTCTACAATCGCGACAATGCCATTTTAAGCGCGGATTCGCTTGCCGGCCTGTGCGAACGGAACGCAAATCTCGTCGGCTTCAAGGACGGCGTGGGCGACGTCGAACTGTTGATGCAGATTCGTTGCCGCCTCGGTGACCGGCTGGTTTACATCGGCGGCTTGCCCACCGCCGAAACGTTCGCCCCGGCCTATCTGGCGATGGGGGTTACCACTTATTCCTCGGCCATCTTCAATTTCCTGCCGGATTGGGCGCTGCGCTTTTATGCGGCGGCCCGAGCGGGAGACACAGCCACCGTGGACAGGGAGATGAGCCGTTTCTTGCTGCCCTATGTCGCCCTGCGCAATGCCCGTCCCGGCTATGCCGTTTCAATCGTCAAGTCAGGCATGAGGGCCGTTGGCCGTCCGGCGGGTCCCGTCCGTCCACCCCTCACCGATTTGACAGAAGATGAGGTTGGGGCGGTCAAACGGCTGATTGACGCCGTCGTCCACTAAGCTGCGACGCGGGGTCGATCTGCATCCGGCTGGTCAGCGAGCGGGGCATTTTCCCGTTGCCGACAGCTGGCGAGGGTTCCGAGCCTTCGGAAGTGCTTCCAAACTGGTCTCCGCGCTCGGACCGACATTGCCACCAACACACAAAAAAAACCGCTAAGCCTTTGGCCTAGCGGTCATTTGTTGGTTGCGGGGGCAGGATTTGAACCTGCGACCTTCAGGTTATGAGCCTGACGAGCTACCGGGCTGCTCCACCCCGCGAAACAACAAAGCCGCCGCTCGGACTTGCCGGCAGCGGCTTTGAAATAACGTTGCGAATGGGTTCGACAAAGCGCCGGCTTCAAAGCCTGGCGACGACCTACTCTTCCACTGCTTAGGCAGTAGTACCATCGGCGCAGTCCGGTTTCACGGCCGAGTTCGGGATGGGATCGGGTGGGTCACGGACGCTATGGTCACCAAGCTATGAAGCCGGCGCCAGTCGAGGTTTCCAGAAATCGTGCACTTGGTCTTGGGCATCTAGCTGAGATCCTGCGACCAGCGCCAGCAGGCCCCGAGGAACTCGGGACAGGGCTGACGATGATGGTGGGACTCTCAAGCGCGAACAGAGCAATTAGGACCGGTTAGCTCCACGCATTACTGCGCTTCCACACCCGGCCTATCAACGTGGTGGTCTTCCACGGCTCGATGATACCTTATCTTGAGGGAGGCTTCCCGCTTAGATGCTTTCAGCGGTTATCCCGTCCATGCATAGCTACCCTGCTGCGCGGCTGGCGCCACGACAGGTCCACCAGAGGCATGTTCACCCCGGTCCTCTCGTA
>JBKJYX010000152.1:0-6003 GCA_046715575.1 Sphingomicrobium sp.
GCGCTGGTTCATGCTGTCGGACAGCCCGCCCGAGCGCGACCTCGAATGGTCGGAAAGCGGCATCGAGGGCGCGGCCCGGTTCGTCCAGCGCGTGTGGCGGCTGGCGACCGGGCAGTCTGGCGGGGAAGGCAGTGACGTCGCGCTCGACAAGAAGCTCCACCGGGCCATCGCCGCCACCGGCGAGGCGATCGAGGACCTCCAGTTCAACAAGGCGGTCGCCCAATTGTACGAGCTCACCAACGCGATCGAGAAAGCCGCGCCGTCAGCCAGCCGCACCGACGCCGTGCGCACGCTGGTCAAGCTGATCGCGCCGATGGCGCCGCATCTCGCCGAGGAAGCCTGGGCGGAGCTGGGCCTACCGGGCATGGTGACCGAAGCCGAGTGGCCGTCGTTCGATCCCGCGATGCTGGTCGACGACCAGGTGACGATCGCGGTCCAGGTCAACGGCAAGCTGCGCGACACACTCACCGCCCCGCGCGGGCTCGACCGCGACGCCGCCGAAGCGCTGGCGCTGGCTTCGGAAAAGGTCCAGCGGCAGCTTGGCGGGGCAAGCCCGCGCAAGGTTATAGTCGTTCCCGACCGGCTGGTGAATATCGTCGCATGATGCGCGTCCCCCTTCTGCTCGCGGTTGCGTTGGCGCTGTCGGCCTGCGGGCTGCGGCCGCTTTATGGCGGCGGGTCCGGCAGTTCCGTGGCGACGACGCTGCGGGCGGTCGAGGTGGCGCCGATCGACGGCCAGGTCGGCTGGCTGGTGCACAACAAGTTGATGGAGCGGCTGGGCCCGGGCGGCGGTCCGCCGATCTACCGGCTCGAGATCGAGCTCGACGACAATATCACCGGCTTCGGCATCCGCGGCGACCGTGCGGTGACGCGCGAGAAGCGGACGCTCCGCGCGCGCTACCGGCTGGTCAATCTGTCCAGCGGCGCCGTTGTGCTCGACGCGACCGCCGGGTCCGACGCCGGAATCGACGTCGTCAGCTCCGAATATGCGACCGTCGCCGCCGAGCAGACCGCGGTCGAGCGATTGTCCGAGGTGCTGGCCGACCAGATCGTCGCCCGCCTCGGTCTGTTCGCGGCGCGCACGGCGCCTGTACGGTGAAAGGGGCACCGTGAAAGCCGCGAGGGGCAGTATCGGGCGGGCGCTCGACCAGCCCGACGGCTCGATCCGCCTCTATTTGTTCTACGGCCCCGACGAGGGACAATCGCGCAGCCACGGCGACCGGCTGCTGAAAGCGCTCGGCGCCTCCCGGTTCCTGGCCAATGCGGGTGCGGTGCGCTCGGATCCGGCGCTGCTCGCCGACGAAGCGGGGGCGATGAGCCTGTTCGGCGAGCCGCGCGCGATCTGGGTCGAGCCGGCGGGCGACGAAATCGCCGACGGCGTCGACGCCTTGCTGGCCGCGGCGGCGTCGGAGAGCCCGGTGATCGTCATCGCCGGCGCGCTGCGCAAGACGTCGGCTCTGCTCAGGCTCGCCGAAAGTCATCCGCTGGCGTTCGCCCACGCGTCCTATATCCCCGAGGGCCAGGACGCCGAGCGGATGGTGAGCGACGTCGGCCGCGCCCACGGTCTGCGCATTGCGCCGGGGGTGGCGGCGCGGATTGCCGGCGCCTGCGGCAACGACCAGGCGATCGTCGGCCAGGAACTGGCCAAGCTGGCGCTGTACGTCGGGGCGTCGCCCGAATCGCCCAAGGAGCTCGACCATGAGGCGGTCGATGCTGTCGGTGCCGACGTGCCTGAGGGCGATTTCCTCAAACTTGCGGATCTGGCGCTGTCGGGTGAATTGGCCGGGGTTTCCGAGGAACTTGCGCGGCTTTCCTCCGGCGGCACGGAAGCCATCCCGGTGATCCGCGCGCTCCAGCGGCGCTTGCTGATGCTGGCGCCGATGCGCGCCCGGGTCGAAGCCGGCGAGCGCTCATCCGCCGTCATGGCGTCGCTAGGCAAATCCCTGTTCTGGAAAGACAAACCGCTGCTGGAGAGATTGCTCGAAACGTGGGATGCACGCGGACTTGAGACGGTTTCTGAACGGGCGGGCAAGCTCGAGCGGCAGCTGATGCGCGGCGATGCGCCGCCGCCCGCCGAAGCCCTGGGCGAGGAACTGGCCGCTATCGCCCGCCGCGCCGCGCGTCGGCGTTAAAACCTAAATCGGTTCGCCGGACAGGCGCTGGCAGATCATGTCGAGCTGGTCGAGGCTGTTATAGTGCAGCGTCACCGTGCCGGCGGCGCCGTTGTGCGCGACCTTGACGCGGATACCGAGCATGTCGCCCAGCTGCCGTTCGAGCGCCTCCAAATCGGCATCGCCGCGCCGCTCGGTTAGCTGCAGCTCGCCGGGCGGCTTCTTTACCCGGCGCGCGCGAGCTTCGGTCTGGCGGACCGACAAGCCCTTGGCGATGATTTCCTTGGCCAGGCCTTCCGGATCGGGCGCGGTGGCGACGGCGCGGGCATGGCCCATGCTGATCTCGCCGTGGATCAGCGAGTCGCGCACGAACAGCGGTAAATCGAGCAACCTCAATAGGTTGGCGACGTGGCTGCGCGATTTGTGGACCAGCCGGCCGATGTCGTCCTGGCTGTACCCATGCTGGTCGATCAGCTGCTTGTAGCCCTCGGCCTCCTCGATCGCGTTCAAATCCTCGCGTTGGATATTCTCGATCAGCGCGATCTCAGCGGTCGCCGCATCGTCCACATCGCGGACGATCGCGGGGATGGTGTGGAGCCGCGCCCGTTGCGCCGCGCGCCACCGGCGCTCGCCGGCGATGATCTCATAACCGTCGCCGTGGGGACGCAGCAGGATCGGCTGCAGCACGCCTCGTGTCGCAATCGAATCCGCGAGTTCGTCGATCGACTCCTCGCCGAACATCAACCGCGGCTGGTTGGGGTTGGGACGGATCCGGCCGACCTCGATCTCGCGCACGCCGCCTCGCGAATCGGCGCGGGATTCGGCTGGTGCCTCGGGGCTCGGACGAACCGATTCATCTATCAGCGCCGACAGGCCGCGGCCGAGCCCGGAAACGGGGCGCTTCACGCGGCTTCGGCCCGCTGCGGGAGCCGCGCCATCAGCTCGCGCGCCAGGCGGACATAGGCCTCCGAACCGGCACAGCGCAGGTCGTAAATCAGCGCCGGGAGCCCATGGCTGGGCGCCTCGGACAGGCGCACGTTGCGCGGGATCACGGTTTCGAACACCGCCGGGCCGAGGCAGGCGCGGACATCCTCGGCGACCGCTTGCGACAGATTGTTGCGGCGGTCGAACATGGTCAGCGCGACGCCGAGGATCGCGAGCTCGGGATTGAACGCCAGGCGGATCCGCTCGACCGTCTGCAGAAGCTGGCTAAGTCCTTCTAATGCAAAGAATTCACACTGGAGCGGGACCAGCAAATGGCGCGCCGCGACAAGCGCGTTGACGGTCAGCAATCCCAATGACGGCGGGCAGTCGATCAGGCAAATGTCCCAGCGTCCTGGCGGCACCGCGTCGAGAGCCTTGTCCAGCCGGTGGGCGCGATCCTCGAGCGCGACCAGCTCGACTTCGGCCCCTGACAGGTCGACCGTCGCCGGCAGCAGGTCGAGCTTCGGCACCCGCGTCGCGACCACGCTTTCGACCACGCTCGCGCCGCCGATCAGCACGTATAGCTCGAGCGTTCGCGCTGCGCCTGGCCGACGCCGAGGCCGGTCGAGGCGTTGCCTTGCGGATCCATGTCGACCAGCAGCACCTTCCAGCCGATCGCGGCCAGCGCGGTGGTCAAATTGATCGCGGTGGTGGTCTTGCCCACCCCGCCCTTCTGATTGGCAACCACAACGCGGATCATCGGTTCGATTTCGCCCCCACCTTGCTCAGCACCAGGATCGTCGCTTGCGGATCGGTGCAGCTCGCTTCGCTTCTGGCCTCACATTGCCAGCTTCGTTGCGCTTCGGCCAGTTCCGATTTGGCGTTTTGCCCCTTGGGAAGCACCCAGACCGTCCTTTCATGCGACAGATGGTTGGCGAGCCCGAGCAATCGGCCGAGCGGCGCTACGGCGCGGGCGGTGATCACGTCGAATTTGCCTTGAATCGCCTCGATTTTCGACTGCCGGACGGCGACGCGGCCAGCTAGGGCGAGAGAATTTACCGTCTCCTCGAGGAACGCCGCACGGAGGCGGCGGGGCTCGACCAGGGTCATCGCACCCTCGGTCAACGCGGCGATCACGAGTCCCGGCAAGCCCGCGCCCGATCCGATATCGACCCACGACGCACCGGCGAATGGTTCGAACCGGGCGAGCTGGGCCGAATCGAGGATGTGGCGCTCCCAAACCCGCTCCATCGTGGACGCGGCGATCAGGTTCTGGCTAGCGTTAGCCGCCGTCAGCAGATCGACGTATATTGAGAGCTGCGCAAATGTTTCACGTGAAACAGGACGGGCGGCAGCCCGCTCCAGCACCTCGATCATGCCGCGGCGCGGCGACTGGCGGCGACATAGACGGCAGACAGCGCGGCGGGCGTCACGCCATGAATTCGCGCCGCCTGGTCGAGGGTCTCCGGCCTTGACGCGGTCAAGCGCTCGACCATCTCGCTGGAAAGACCCGGCACCGCGGCATAGTCGAAGTCGCGCGGGATCCACACCGCCGCATCCCGCCGAACCGCGGCCCACTCGCGCTGCTGCCGCTCGACGTAAGGCGCGTAGGTTGCGTCGGCGCGGCCCTCATCGGTTTCAGCCCACGCAGTCGTGCCGCGCAACTTCAGATGATCCTCGATCTGGTCCCGGCGGCGTGGCGACAGGCAATTCGCCTCGATCGCCGCCTGGCCGAGCCGGGTGGTGGCGTTGTCGGCGCGCAGCGACAGGCGGTACTCGGCGCGCGCGGTCATCATCCGGTAGGGCTCGCTGACGCCTTGCAGCGTCAGATCGTCGATCATTACGCCGATATAGCTCGTGCGGCGGTCGAAGCGGACTTGCGGCAAATCAAGCGCATGCGCGGCGGCGTTGAGTCCCGCTGCCAGCCCTTGCGCCGCCGCCTCCTCATAGCCGGTCGTGCCGTTGATCTGCCCGGCAAGAAAAAGCCCGGAAATCTCCCGAGTTTGCAGGGTTGAGCTGAGG
Source organism: Sphingomicrobium sp. (assembly GCA_046715575.1). Classification (GTDB taxonomy): domain Bacteria; phylum Pseudomonadota; class Alphaproteobacteria; order Sphingomonadales; family Sphingomonadaceae; genus Sphingomicrobium. Next base: position 5,057 of record JBKJYX010000152.1, read on the forward strand.
CGCCGCGGATCGACAAACTCATATTCGACCGCGTAGCCGGGGCGGACAATTTCGGTTCGTTCGAGGCCGGGAATGCTGCGTACAAAGGCGAGCTGGACATCGGCCGGAAGCGACGTCGAGATGCCGTTGGGATAGACCAGGGCGTCACTCAGGCCCTCGGGCTCGAGAAAGATCTGGTGGCCGTCGCGGTCGCCGAAGCGCTTCACCTTATCCTCGATCGACGGACAGTAACGCGGGCCCCGGCCCTCGATGGCGCCGGCGAATAGTGGCGAGCGGTCGAAATTCGCGCGGATCACGTCATGGGTACGGCCATTGGTACGAGCGATCGCGCAGCGCAGCTGCGGCTGGCGGATATCATCGTCCAGCGCCGACATGGTCCAGGCTTCAGCATCGCTCGGCTGGTCCTCGAGCCGCGCCCAGTCGATGGTGCGCCCGTCGAGCCGCGGCGGTGTGCCGGTCTTGAGCCGTCCCTGGCCTAGCCCGATCTCGCGCAGCTGCCGGCCGAGCGGCACTGCGGCTTTCTCGTCGCGGCGCCCACCTTCGCTGACCTCCTCGCCGATAAAGAGGCGCGCGTCGAGGAATGTACCGGTGGCGATTACTAGCGACCGGCAGTCGAGGGCGCCGGCGCTGGTCTCGATGCCGGTGATGCGGCCGCTCTCGATCCGCATGCGCAGCGCCTCGGCGACAATCACCTCGACTCCGCTGGTGCCGATAAAGCCGGCAATCGCAGCGCGATACAGGCGGCGGTCGGCCTGGACGCGGGGCCCCTGCACCGCCGCGCCCTTGCTGCGGTTGAGCATCCGGCTGTGAATCGCGGCGCGGTCGGCGGCGCGCGCCATCAGTCCGTCGAACACGTCGAGCTCGCGCACCAAATGCCCTTTGCCGACGCCGCCAACCGAGGGGTTGCATGACATTTGCCCGAGATCCTCGGCGCGAAACGTCAGTAG
>JBKJYX010000153.1:0-3134 GCA_046715575.1 Sphingomicrobium sp.
ATGCGAATATAATCGTCGACGACCTTGAAAGCGTCCGCGTCGACGCGTTTAGCTGGACCAGCCCGCCGGGCCAGACGATCAGGAAACTCAGCACCGAATGAAATTGCTCAAGGACCTCGCCGCGCACCCAGAGCGATCGCGCGGCCGGGTCCGTCCGGAGCATGACAATGGCGCCGGCCCGCGCGACATCTTCCAGCGCGACCGCGACCGGATTATCCACTCGGTCGGCTTCCGCCGGCTACGCCACAAGACCCAGGTATTCGTCGCCCCCGACGGCGATCATTTCCGGGTGCGGCTGACCCACAGCATCGAAGTCGCCCAGATCGGCCGGACCATCGCCCGCGCGCTTGGCCTCAACGAGGATCTCACCGAAGCGCTCGCCCTCGCCCACGACCTTGGTCACCCGCCGTTCGGCCATGGCGGCGAGGATGCGCTGACCGCGGCGCTGGCCGACGCCGGCGGCTTCGACCACAACGCCCACAGCGTCCGCCTCGTGACCAGGCTCGAGACGCCCTACGCCGACTTCGACGGACTGAATTTGAGCTGGGAGGCGCTCGAGGGCCTCGCCAAGCATAATGGGCCGGTGAGCGAGCCCAATTGGGCGATGGCCGAGGCCAATGCCGGCTTCGACCTCGATCTCGCCAGCTGGCCGGGCCTTGAAGCGCAGGTCGCCGCGATCGCCGACGATATAGCCTACGACAATCACGACATCGACGACGGCCTGCGCGCCGGGATCATCGACCTCGATGAGCTGGTGGCGGTGCCGATGGTGGCGCGGCACTGGCGGGCGATCAATGAGCGGCATCCCGACGTGCCGCTCGACCGGCGGCAGCGGGCGCTGGTCCGCGACCAGATCGGGTCGATGGTCAACGACGTGCTGGTGGAGACCCGGCGCCGGGTCGACGAGGCGGGAGTCGCGACCCTCGACGAGGTGAGGAGCGCGGGGCGGTCGCTGGTCGGCTTCTCGCCCGACCTCGCCGCCGAGGACCAGGCGCTGAAAGCCCTGCTCTACGACCGGCTGTACAATTCGCCGGCGCTGATGCCGGTGCGGGTCGAGGCGCAGCGGGTGGTCGCCAACCTCGCCGCCGCCTACCGCGCTGATTCCAAGCTCCTGCCTGAGGCATGGCAAACCGATGGCGAGATCGCGCAGCTGCGCAGCATCGGCGACTTCATCGCCGGCATGACCGACCGTTTCGCCGTCGCCCGCCACGAGGAGCTGGTCGGACCGGTCAACTTGCCGGACAGATTCTAAGCCAGCAGCTCGACCAGGCTCTGCCAATGCGACCGTTGCGGGTCGGCGGGAGTTTATCCTGGGCAATGCGATTTCCCGAATTCTTCAACTTTTCTTCGCGCGCGATCGCGATCGATCTCGGCACCGCCAACACGGTCGTCTATGTCCAGGGCCGGGGGATCGTGATCAGCGAGCCGTCGGTCGTGGCGATGGAGGTGATCAACGGAGTCAGCCGGGTGCGGGCCGTGGGCGCCGATGCCAAGCTGATGATGGGCAAGACCCCCGATTCCATCAAGACCATCCGGCCGCTTCGCAACGGGGTTATCGCCGACCTCGAGGTCGCCGAGCAGATGATCAAGCATTTCGTCCAAAAGGCCCAGGGCGGGCGCAGCCGGTTTTCCCGCGGCCCCGAAATCGTCATCTGCGTGCCGAGCGGATCGACGACGGTGGAGCGCCGCGCGATTCGCGACGCCGCGTCGCACGCCGGAGCGAGCCAGGTCTCGCTGATCGACGAGCCGATGGCCGCCGCGATCGGCGCCGGCCTGCCGGTGACCGAACCGATCGGATCGATGGTCGTCGACATCGGCGGCGGCACCACCGAAGTCGGCGTGATCTCGCTCCGCGGACTCGCCTACAGCCAATCGGCGCGGATCGGCGGCGACAAAATGGACGACGCAATCTCATCCTACGTCAGGCGGCACTTTAATCTGCTGATCGGTGAAGCCACCGCCGAGCGGGTCAAGAAGGAGATCGGCACGGCCCTGGCTCCCGAAGATGGCAAGGGCCTGGTCGCGTATGTCAGGGGGCGCGACGTGGCCCGGGGAGTTCCAAACGAGATCACGCTCAACCAGGCGGAGGTTGCCGAAGCACTGGCCGAGCCGATCGCGCGGATCGTTCACATCGTCCGGGTCGCGCTGGAGCGCTCGCAGCCCGAGATTGCCGCCGACATCATCGACGAGGGCATCACCATGACCGGTGGCGGATCGCTTCTCCGCGAGATCGCGTCGGTGCTGGCGGACGAAACCGGCTTGCCGGTCAGGGTCGCGGAAAACCCGATGAGCTGTGTCGCTCTGGGCGCCGGCCGAACGCTCGAAGACCCCGATTACCGGGGTGCGCTGCATCCGATCTGATCCGAGCCGTGACGGGCGAGCCACGCTGCGCTAGGGCGCGCTCGATGTCCATTTACGCCCAATATGCCGCGCTCCTCGACGGGGTGCTCGACGAGCTGCAAGCCGACGGCGCGCTGCCGGTGGGGATCGAGCGGGGTGGAGTCGCGGTCGAGCCGCCGCGCGATGCGTCGCACGGCGATCTCGCGACCAATGCGGCGATGGTCCTGGCCAAGGCGGCGGGCACCAATCCGCGCGCGCTGGCCGCACTGATCGCGCCCAAGCTCGAGGCGCTGCCTGAAGTGACCTCGGTGGAGATCGCCGGCCCCGGATTTATCAACCTTCGGCTGACGCCCGATGCCTGGCGCGACGAATTGCGGACCATCCTCGCCGAGGGCGACGCCTACGGCATGTCGGATGTCGGCCGGGGCGAACGGGTCAATGTCGAATATGTCTCGGCCAACCCGACCGGGCCGCTGCACATGGGCCACGGCCGCGGCGCGGTGGTCGGCGACAGCCTGGCCCGCTTGCTCGAAGCGGCGGGATTCCGGGTCACCAAGGAATATTATGTCAACGACGCCGGCGCGCAGGTCGATACGCTCGCCCGCTCGGTGCACCTGCGCTACCGCGAGGCGCTCGGCGAGACGGTCGAGATCCCCGAAGGCATGTACCCGGGCGAATATCTGGTACCGGTCGGAGTGGCGCTGGCCGCCGAATTTGGCGACAAATACGCCGCCGCGCCGGAAAGTGAGTGGCTGCCCGAGTTTCGCACTCGGACGATCGAGGCAATGCTCGGC
>JBKJYX010000154.1:0-5385 GCA_046715575.1 Sphingomicrobium sp.
GACGCCGTCCCCGCCCCGGCGAGCGACAGCAGGATGGCGAAGTCGACCGCGGTCTCGGCATAAGCGAGGCCGAGGATCGCCGCCGCCACCAGGGCCTGGCTGACGACCATCATCCACCGCCGGCACAGCGCCTCCGACCGGCCCGACCGCGTCCACCAGTCCGAGAAGCGGCCGTAGGACAAGGCGCAGACCGCCTGCACGGTATAGCCGAGCGTCGCCAGCCCGGTCATTTCGGGAATTGTGAAGCCGCGTTCCTGGACCAGGTAAAGCGGCAGCCAGGCGAGCAGGAAATAGAAGCAATAATTGCCCGCGCCGTGGCCGATCGACATCGACCATAAAGCCCATATGCCGAGCACCGAGCGGCCCGAGACGCTCGGACCCTCGTCGTGGTGACCCGTCGTCGGCACCGTCCCGCCCACCTGCCGCCACGGCCACAGCCACAGCAAAGTCGCGAGGCCGAAGATGATGAACATCGGCCGCCAGCCCATCGAGGCGACGATCAACCCGCCGGTCAGCGTTCCGATTGCGGGGCCGAGCGCGAGGCCGGTTGCGACCGCGGCATTGGCCATGCCCCGGCTCTCCGCGGGCACGTGCCGGGCGATGATCTTCGACGAACCCGGGAAGGCGATGCTCTCGCCGATGCCGAGCATGATCCGCAGCACCAGCAGCGAGGCGAACCCGCCGACGAACCCGGTCAGCAGAGTGCTCGCCGCCCACAGGATGATCCCGCCTGACATCAGCCGGTAAACCGAAAAGCGGTCGCACAGCCAGCCAACCAGCAGCTGGACCGGCGCATAGACCCAGAAGAAGGCGGAGACCGCGATGCCGAAGGTGGTCGCGGACATCCCCAGCTCGGTCTTCATCAGCGGCGCCGCGACCGCGATCGCGCCGCGGTCGACATAATTGAGGAAGATCGCCGCGCCGAGCAGGAGGATCAGCCCCCGGTTCGCCACCCGCGTCGTTGCTATGCTCGCCATCTCTGTCCCCCCTGGATCGCGCCCTAGAACCCGCCCCGCATCGCCGCGATCAGGCGGCCGACCATGCCGGTCGCGGGCTTGCGCTCGGTCAATTTGCCGATCGCGATGTCGCGGATGTCGCTGCTGCCCGATCCGGCGAGAAAAGCGAGGCCGACCAGGGTCGAGAAGGCGGGCCCGCTGTGCGCGTCGGGGAGGCCGGTGATGGTTCGCGGCCGGCCGACCCGCACCGCGCGGCCGAGCACGCCCTGCATGTAGTCGGCGATGTTCTTCAATTCGCCGCCGCCCCCGGTCAGCACCACCTGGCGCCCGACCGGCCCGGTGAAGCCCAATTCCTTCAGCGATGCGTCGATCTGGGCGGTCAACTCCTCGACCCGCTGGCGGATCACCATCATCAGCTGGGCGCGGGTGATCCGCGTCGGCTCGGCGCCGTCCTCGGCCCCGACCTGGGTCGCCTCGATCATCTCGTGATTGTCGCGTGGGCTGGTCATCGCCGAACCGTAAAAGCATTTCAGCCGCTCGGCGTCGCGCCGCTGCACCCCGAACGCGCAGGCGATGTCGTCGGTGATGTCCTTGGCGCCCAGGGGAATCGAGCGCAGCCCGACCAGCATCCCGCCGGCGTGGAGCGAGACGTTGGTGACCTCGGCGCCCAATTCGACCAGCGCGACGCCCAATTCGCGCTCCTCCTCGGTCAGGCAGGCGAGCGCCGCGGCGACCGGCGAGGCGACGATGGCCTTGACGCCGAGATGCGCCGAGCGGATCACATAATCGATATTGCGAAGCGGCGCCGGGTCGGCCGCGACGACGTGGATATCGACGCCTAAACGGTCAGCGTGGAGCCCGATCGGGTGCTTGACGCCCTCGACCCCGTCGATCGTGTACAGCGCCGGTTGGGCATGGAGCACGACCTGGCCGCCGCGGTCGAGCGCGTTGCGCCCGCCGGAGAGCAATTCGTCGATGTCGGCCTGCTCGACCTGGTGACCGCCCAGCTCGACCTCGACGTTGGCGACGTCGCTGACCAGCCCGCCCGCGCCGAAGCTCGCCCACACCTCGTCAATGGTCACGCCGGACATGCGCTCGGCCAATTCGACCGCTTCGCGGACCGCGAACTCGCTGGCATCCATGTCGGAGATGTAGCCGCGCATGACCCCGCGGCTTTCGCGCTGGCCGGTGCCGAGTACGCGCAGGCGGCCATCGTCGTCGGCGGTGACGATCAGCGCGCTGACCTTCGATGAACCGATGTCGAGCGCGGCGATCACCTTGTTGTCGGCGGGCGACGACATATTGGGCGTCAGCCTTCCGCCGGAGCGTCGGTGGAGATTGATTCGCCGGTGATCGCTTCGCCGGGCGCCCGCGGCAGGCGGACGATCATCTTGCCGGGAATGCGCAAGTCGAACCGCACCAGCCCGCGCCCCAGCAGGCCGGCGGAGCGATCGACCTTGGCGAACCTGGCCAGCGCCTGGCGCGACGCATCCTCGCCTTCGGGCAGCGCGACCGTCTCGCCGGTCTGGAACGCAAGGTCCCAGCGCCGCCGGCCGATCCAGGTGGCGGAGGCCAGCTGGGGCTTGAGGGTCGGCACATCGGTCATCAGGCGGTTGAGCAACCGTGCCTGCCCGTTGGCGCCCGGCCCGATCAGCAGCGGCAGGTCGGGCATCTGGTCCACCGGCACCCGGTCGAGCACCACGCCTTCGGCGTCGATCAGCGCGAGACGTTGCTTGTCCTGCCACAGCGCCGCCGGCCGGCGCTCGACGATGTCGATCACCAGCGTGTCGGGCAGGCGGCGCGACACCCGCGCGTCCTTGACCCAGCCGAACTGCAGCAACCGGTCGCGGATACGGGCGACGTCGACCAAGGGTTGTGCGGGGCGCCCGCTGCCGGTTTGGTCGGAGGCGCGGCGCAGCTCATCGACGATCACCGCATCGACCAGATTGCGGTTCATCCGATTGAGGCCGACGATCTGGTAGCCGCTGACGGTGAACCCGGCCCGGCCGACCGCCGCGCCGGCGGAGGTCGCGGCTTTCGACGGAATGTCGAGCGCGATTAGTACGACCACGCCGATCGAGAGCAGGAACGCGACGAAGGCCAGGCCGGCGATGCGGTTGACGCGCGCGTGGCTGGCCGCGGTCCGTTTCGACACGCGCGGCGCGGCCTTTCGCTTGGCGCGAGCCGGCGCGCCGCGGCGAACGTGGGCAGCGCTCACTGGAGCGCCTCCTCAATCAGCCTTTCGACGAGTTCGCCGTAGCTGATGCCGCGAAATTTCGCCTGCTCGGGCACCAGGCTCAATGGGGTCATGCCCGGCTGAGTGTTGATTTCGAGCAAGTAGATGCCGGCTTCGCCCGCCTCGTCGTCCCAGCGGAAATCCGACCGCGACGCGCCTTTGCAGCCCAACAGCCGGTGTGCTTTCGCGGCCATGTCCAACATCGACGTGGCAATGTCCTCGGGGATCTCGGCCGGGCACACATGGACGGTCAGCCCGTCGGTGTATTTCGCGTCATAATCGTAAAAGCCCGCGACCGGTTTCAACTCGGTCACCGCCAGCGCCTCGCCGCCCATCACCGCGACGGTCAGCTCGCGCCCCTTGACGAACGGCTCGGCCAGCAGCCGCTCGAACTGGTGCCACGGCCCCTCGACATCGCGGCCGATCGGGTTGCCGGTATTGCCGTCTTCGGTGATGATCGCGACGCCGACCGACGAGCCTTCGTTGACCGGTTTCACGACATAGGGCCGCGGCATCGGGTCGGCCGCGAACAGACTTTCGCTCTCGACCACCTTGCCCGCCGGCATGCGCACCCCGTGCGGCACCAGCACCAGTTTGGTCAGCTCCTTGTCGATGGCGATCGCCGAGGTCGTCAGGCCGCTGTGGGTGTAGGGGATCTGCATCAGGTCGAGCAGGCCCTGGACGGTGCCGTCCTCGCCCGGCGTGCCGTGCAGCGCATTGAACACCACGTCCGGCCGCACTCCGGCGAGCAACTGGCCAATGTTGCGGTCCATGTCGATTTCGGTGACGTTCGACCAGCCGCGTGTCCGAAGTGCCTGCGCGACGCCGCGGCCGCTGGTCAGCGACACTTCGCGCTCGCTCGACCATCCGCCCATCAGCACCACGACATGGAGGGATTTATCCATCTTGATGTTCCCCGGCGAAAGCCGGGGTCCAGTCTTTTCTGTTGGGCTGGGTCCCGGCTTTCGCCGGGAAACGAAACGCACTCACCCCTCGACTCCGATCCGCTGGATTTCCCATTCGAGGGCGATGTTGGTTTTGGACCGCACGCGGCGCCGGACTTCCTCGCCCAGCGCCTCGATGTCGGCGCTCGTTGCGCTACCGAGATTCAATAGGAAATTGCAATGCTTTTCCGACACTTGCGCGCCGCCGAGAATCATTCCGCGGCAACCGGCGGCGTCGATCAGCGCCCACGCCTTGTGGCCGCTCGGGTTCTTGAAGGTCGAGCCGCCGGTGCGGCTGCGGATTGGCTGGGTCTCGTCGCGCGCGGCGGCGATGCGGTCCATCTCGGCGCCGATTTTCGTTGGGTTGCCTGGGTGCCCCCGGAAGGACGCGCTCACGACCACTGCGCCTTCGGGCACCGCGCTGTGGCGATAGCTGTAACCGAGCTTCTTGAACGGCCATTCCTCGACCTCGCCCGAGCGCAGCACGAGCGTCGCGGAGATCAATATGTCCTTCACTTCGCGGCCGTAGGCGCCGCCGTTCATGCGCACGAAGCCGCCGACGGTGCCGGGGATGCCGCGCAGGAACTCGAGCCCGGCAATGCCGGCGTCGCGCGCGGTCGACGAGACCAGGATTCCGCTCGCCCCGCCGCCGCAGCGCAGGGAAGTTTCGTCGAGCTCCTCGATCTTCGCAAACGATTTGCCCAGCCTAACCACCACGCCGGGAACGCCGCCGTCGCGCACGATCATGTTGGAGCCGAGGCCGAGCGCCATCACCGGTACGTCGGGGTCGAGATTGCGCAGGAATTCGGCGAGATCGTCGGCATCGGCCGGCTCGAACAGCCATTGCGCATGGCCGCCGCTCTTGAACCAGACCAACGGCGCCAGCGGCGCGTCGGCGGTCAGCTTGCCGCGGACCTTGGGAAGCGTTTCGACGTCGCTCATTTCGACGCCCTCGCTTTTTGGATGCCATCGGCCAATCCGGCCGCCCATTTGGTAATGTCCCCCGCTCCCATGCACACGATCACGTCGCCCTCGGCGGCGATATCGCGCAGCGAGGCCGCCAGCTCTTTGGCGTCGGCGACGGACTTGACCATGCGGTGCCCGTGAGCGCGCAGGCCATCGGCCAGCGCCACCGAATCGACGCCCTCGATCGGCTCCTCGCCGGCGGCATAGACCGGCGTCACCATGACTATATCGGCGTCGTTAAAGGCGTTCTGGAAATCGTCCATCAGCGTATGCAGGCGGGTAT
>JBKJYX010000155.1:0-3526 GCA_046715575.1 Sphingomicrobium sp.
CATCCCGACCAACGTCATCTCGATCACCGATGGCCAGATCTTCCTTGAAACCGACCTGTTCTTCCAGGGCATCCGCCCGGCGATCAACGTCGGCCTGTCGGTCAGCCGCGTCGGCTCGGCCGCGCAGACCAAGGCGATGAAGAAGGTCTCGGGCTCGATCAAGCTCGAGCTCGCCCAGTATCGCGAAATGGCGGCATTCGCCCAGTTCGGCTCCGACCTCGACGCCTCGACCCAGAAGCTGCTCGCCCGCGGCGCCCGGCTGACTGAATTGCTCAAGCAGGGCCAGTACAGCCCGATGCCGGTCGAGGAGCAGGTCGCGTCGATCTTCGCCGGCACCCAGGGCTTCATCGACCCGGTCGAGACCAGGGACGTCACCCGCTACGAGGCGGCGATGCTCAGCTATCTCCGCGCCGAGCATAAGAAGATCCTCAAGACCATCCGCGACAGCAAGGCGCTCGACGACGACACCGCCAAGGCGCTCAAGGAAGCGCTGACCACATTCGGCAAGCAGTTCGCATAGTTTGACTGTTCCCCGGCGAAGGCCGGGGTCCAGGATTTATTTGTACGCTGGATACCGGCCTTCGCCGGTAAACAAAGGTTAGAATGGCAAGCCTCAAGGCCCTCAAGATCCGCATCGGCTCGGTCAAGTCGACGCAGAAGATCACCAAGGCGATGAAGATGGTCGCCGCGGCCAAGCTGCGCCGCGCCCAGCAGCGCGCCGAGGCCGGCCGCCCCTATGCGACCCGCATGGCCGACGTCATGGCGTCGATCGCGTCGGGCGTGACCGTCAGCCCGCAGACCCCCAGGCTGCTCGCCGGCACCGGCAAGGACGACACCCATTTGATCGTGCTCGCCACCGGCGACCGCGGGCTGGCCGGCGCGTTCAACAGCAACATCGTCCGCGCCGCCCGCCGCAAAGCCGACGCGCTCGCCGCCGACGGCAAGAAAGTCCTGTTCTATTTGGTTGGACGCAAGGGCCGCCCGATCATCCAGCGCTTCTACCCCAAGGCAATCATCGCCCAGCACGACACCACCGCGATGAAAGCGCCGGGCTACACCGACGCGCAGGCGATCGCCGAGGACATCGTCGACCGCTTCACCACCGACGGCATCGACGTCGTCCACCTCGCCTACGCGCAGTTCAAATCGACCCTGGTGCAGGAACCGGTCGTCGAGCAGATCATCCCGGTGCCAAGGACTGCCAACGAAAGCCGGCCGGCCAATGACAGCCGCCCCGCCAATGCGTCGAACGCCGCGGTCGAATATGAGCCCGACGAGGAGGAAATCCTCAAGGTCATCCTGCCGCGCAACATCGCCGTCCAGATCTACCGCGCGCTGCTCGAGAACCAGGCCGGCTTCTACGGCTCGCAGATGACGGCGATGGACAATGCGACGCGCAACGCCGGCGACATGATCAACAAGCTGTCGATCCAGTATAACCGCCAGCGCCAGGCGGTGATCACCACCGAACTCATCGAAATCATCTCGGGCGCGGAAGCGCTCTAAAAATGACCAAAGAACGCAAGGATAAACCCATGGCCACCGCCGCCCCGACCAAGCCCCGCAAGACCGCGAAGCCGGCCCCAACCGCGACCAAGACGCCCAAGGCGTCCGCCCAGAAGCCCGCAGCCACGAGCAACCTCGTCGGCCGCGTCGCCCAGGTCATCGGCGCAGTCGTCGACGTCGCCTTCGAGGGTGAACTGCCGCCGATCCTCGCCGCGCTCGAGACCGACAATGGCGGCAACCGCCTGGTGCTCGAGGTCGCGCAGCATCTCGGCGAGAATGTCGTGCGCACCATCGCCATGGATTCGACCGACGGCCTGACCCGCGGCCACAGCGTCCGCTCGACCGGCTCGCAGATCACCGTCCCGGTCGGCCCCAAGACGCTCGGCCGGATCATGAACGTCATCGGCGAGCCGATCGACGAACGCGGCCCGATCGGCAGCGACCTGTTCGCGCCGATCCACGCCGAAGCCCCGCCGTTCGTCGACCAGTCGACCGAATCCGCGATCCTGGTCACCGGCATCAAGGTCATCGACCTGCTCGCGCCCTACGCGCGCGGCGGCAAGATCGGCCTGTTCGGCGGCGCCGGCGTCGGCAAGACCGTGCTCATCCAGGAACTCATCAACAACATCGCCAAGGGCCACGGTGGCGTGTCGGTGTTCGCCGGCGTCGGCGAGCGCACCCGCGAGGGCAACGACCTTTATCACGAGTTCCTCGACGCGGGCGTCATCGCCAAGGACAAGGACGGCAACGCCATCTCTGAGGGCTCGAAAGTGGCGCTGGTGTTCGGCCAGATGAACGAGCCGCCGGGAGCACGCGCCCGCGTCGCTCTGGCCGGTCTCGCCCAGGCCGAATATTTCCGCGACGAGGAAGGGCAGGACGTGCTGTTCTTCATCGACAACATCTTCCGCTTCACCCAGGCCGGCTCGGAAGTGTCGGCGTTGCTCGGCCGCATCCCCTCGGCGGTCGGCTATCAGCCGACGCTGGCCACCGACATGGGCCAGCTGCAGGAGCGGATCACCTCGACCAACAAGGGCTCGATCACCTCGGTGCAGGCGATCTACGTCCCCGCCGACGATTTGACCGATCCGGCCCCGGCGACGTCGTTCGCCCACCTGGATGCGACCACCACCTTGAACCGCGCGATTTCCGAGCTCGGCATCTATCCCGCCGTCGACCCCTTGGATTCGACCAGCCGCGTGCTCGAGCCGCGCACCGTCGGCCAGGAGCATTACGACACCGCCCGCGCCGTCCAGGAGACGCTGCAGCGCTACAAGAGCCTGCAGGACATCATCGCCATCCTCGGCATGGACGAGCTTTCCGAAGAGGATAAACTGACCGTCAGCCGCGCCCGCAAGATCCAGCGCTTCCTGTCGCAACCGTTCCACGTCGCCGAAGTGTTCACCGGCATCCCCGGCAAGTTCGTCCAGCTCGAGGATACCATCCGCTCGTTCAAGGCGGTGGTCGAAGGCGAATACGACCATCTGCCGGAAAGCGCGTTCTACATGGTCGGCGGCATCGAGGAAGCGGTCGCCAAGGCCGAGAAAATGGCCGAGGACGCGTAGAGGATGGCCGATACCCTCCGCCTCGAAGATTGCGTCAACCAGACCTGCCCCTGGTCGGGCAAACCGGTCAGCGCCGACAGCCTGACTCTGTACCGCGGCAAGGTCGTCGGCTTCTGCAATCCCGGCTGCCGCGAGAAGTTCGACGCCGCCGCCAACGCATTCGACGCCGCGATCGAGGGACGCGCCTGATGGCCGCTCTCCACTTCGAGCTGGTGACGCCCGAGAAGCTCGTCATGTCCGAGGACGTGTACATGGTCGTGGTGCCCGGCACCGAGGGTGAATTCGGCGTTCTCGCCGGCCACGCGCCCGTCATGAGCACGCTGCGCGACGGCGATCTGGCGGTCTACCGCATCGCCGGCGCCGCTCCGGAGACTATCCCCGTCAGCGGCGGCTTCGCCGAAGTCAGCGAGCGCGGCCTGACCGTGCTGGCCGAAAAGGCCGGCGACACCGCCTAATTG
>JBKJYX010000156.1:0-5183 GCA_046715575.1 Sphingomicrobium sp.
ATCAGCACCGGATCGAGGCCAGCGCCTCGCATTTCGGCGGCCCAAGGCACCGCCTCGCGGGCCGGGACATCGGCGACCAGCAGGCTGTCGGCACCGGCCAGCGCCGCGCGGCGGAAGAAATCAGTCCGCCCGCGCGCCATGACGAGATTGGCGTAAGTCAGGATGCCGACCGGAACGCGCGGGTGACGCGAACGGAAATCGGCGATGAGTTCGAAGCAGTCGGCAACCTTTACGCCAGCGTCGAGGGCGTGCTTGGCGGCCGCCTGGATGACCGGCCCGTCGGCGACCGGGTCGGAGAAAGGAAATCCTACTTCGACCATATCCGCGCCGCCTGCGACCACGGCGTCGAGCAACCGGGCGCTGGTTTCGAGTTCCGGGTCGCCGAGCATCAGAAAGGCGCCGAGCGCGCCCTCGCCCGCCAGCTGTTCGAACATCGCGGCGTAACGGCTCATGCCGACGGCCCCAGCAATTGCTGCGCCTGGGCGACGTCCTTGTCGCCGCGCCCCGACAGCCCGACCAGCAGGACGGCGTCGGGCCGCTCCTCGGCAAGCTTCAATGCGTGCGCCAGCGCGTGCGCGCTTTCGAACGCGCACAAAATGCCTTCCTTTTCGGCGAGCAAGTGGAAGGCGGCGAGCGCCTCCGCGTCGGTCGCGCCGACATATTCGGCGCGCCCGATGTCCTTCAGATGCGCATGTTCGGGGCCGACAGCCGGGTAATCGAGCCCGGCCGAAACCGACCAGCTGTCGCTGATCTGCCCGTCCTCGTCCTGCAGCACATAGGTCTCGGCGCCGTGCAAGATACCTGGCCGGCCGCGCAGCAAAGTCGCGCCATGCTCGGCGCCGTCGAGGCCCTTGCCGGCCGCCTCGACCCCGATCAGCCGCACGTCATCGTCGATGAAATCCGCGAACAGCCCGATCGCGTTGGACCCGCCGCCAACGCAGGCGATGACGGCGTCGGGCAGGCGGCCGAGCTGGTCGAGCATTTGCGCCCGCGCTTCCTTGCCGATGATGCGCTGGAACTCGCGCACCATCAGCGGGAACGGGTGCGGCCCGGCGACCGTGCCGAGCAGATAATGCGAGTCGGAAAAACTCGCCGACCAGTCGCGCAGCGCCTCGTTGATCGCGTCCTTGAGACCGCGGCCGCCGCTTTCCACCGGCACCACTTCGGCGCCCATCAACTCCATCCGGAAGACGTTGAGCCGCTGCCGCTCGACGTCGTGCGCGCCCATGTAGATGCGCGTCTCGAGGCCAAGCAGCGCCCCGGCGAGCGCGGTCGCGACGCCATGCTGGCCGGCGCCGGTCTCGGCGATCAGCCGGGTCTTGCCCATCCGTTTGGCGAGCAGGCCCTGGGCGAGCACCTGGTTGGTCTTGTGCGCGCCGCCGTGGAGCAAATCCTCGCGCTTGAGGTAGATATTGGACGGCAGGTTGCGGCAGCACGTCAGCGGCGTCGGCCGCCCGGCGTAATTGGCAAGCAGGCTGTCGAGTTCCGCGTTGAATTCCGGATCGGTCTGCGCGTCGAGGAACGCGCCCTCGAGATGCTCGAGCGCCGGCATCAGGATTTCGGGCACATACGTCCCGCCGAACTGTCCGAAGCGGCCGCTCAAGCGCATTGCGCGAGCTCGCGGCGGGCGGCGGGGCGGAGCGCATCAAACACGGCGGCGATCCTCTCGGGCGATTTCACCCCCGCCGCGGCGTCGACGGCGGAGCCGACATCGATGGCATAAGCGCCAAGTTTCATCGCGGCACGGGCGTTGGCCGGGCCGATTCCTCCGGCAACCAGGCCGCGCTGCAAGTCGGGATATTCGGCGATTAGGCTCCAGTCGAAACTTCGGCCGCTCCCGCCGAGGCCATTGTCGAACAGCAGGCGATCGACTCCCGGCCGGCCGAGCGACCGGCCGACGTCGACCGCGCCCCACACTTCGCATCCGTCAGGCAGCAGGCGGCGCAATCCGGCGATATAGTTGGCGTCTTCCTGCCCGTGGAGCTGAACGGCATGGAGGCCGAGCCGTATCCCCGCATCGGCCACTTCGCCAGCGGGCGCGTTGCGGAAGACTCCGACCGGCTTGCCGACGCCGCCGATCAGTCCCTCGGCTGCCGCGACAGTGACCGCGCGCGGGGTTTCGGGCACGAACACGTAGCCAATGAAGCTGGCCGGCGCCGCGGCGACGAAATCGTCACTCCGGTTGAGCCCGCACAATTTGACTCGGCCGAACACCAAAGCGCGCGCGGCGTCGGCGGGATCGGCTGCGCTCATCAGCGCGCTGCCGACCAGAAAGCCGTCGACCCGGCCCGACAGGCGCTCGATATCGCCGGGCGTCGCAATGCCTGACTCGGAGACCAGCAGCCGATCAGGGGCCAGGCCGGCCAGCCGCTCGGTCGTCGCGAGATCGATCGAAAGATCGCGCAAGTCGCGGTTGTTGATGCCGATCAGCGCCGCGCCAAGTGCCAGCGCACGCCGCATCTCGGCCTCGTTATGGACCTCGACCAGCGCATCCATGGCAAAACGCCGCGCTTCGGCAATGATCTCGCGGGCCAAAGCGTCGTCGAGCACCGACAGCATCACCAGCACTGCGTCGGCGCCGGCCATCCGCGCTTCGGCGACCTGGCGCGGGTCGATGAAGAAATCCTTGGCGAGGATCGGTCCGGCAAATTGCCGACGCGCGGCGCTCAGGTCGGCCAGCGAACCGCCGAAATGAGCGCCGTCTGTCAGGACGCTCAGCCCGTCGGCGACCCCCGCATAACCCCGCGCGATGGCGGCCGGGTCGGCCCCAGCGCGGATCGCCCCGCGCGACGGCGAGCTTTTCTTGATCTCGAGGATGAAACGCGCGCGCGGCCGCGCGATGGCACCGGCGAGACTGAGCTCCGTTGGGCGCGCCCGCTGGCGCATGCCGTCGAGCGTGACCCCCGCATAGCGCTGCGCCAGTTCGATCCGCTTGGCCGCGACGATCTCACCGAGGATGCCTTCAGCCATTGCTGGCCTCGACAAAGCGGTCGAGCACTCGGCCCGCCGCGCCCGAGGCGAGCGTCTCGGCGGCAAGACTCACCCCTTCCTTCAAGGTCGTGGCCTTGCCGGCGGTCATCAGCAAGGCGCCCGCATTGAGGGCAACGATGTCGCGTTCCGACTGGCCGCCGGCGCCATCGAGCAGCGCCCGCAGCCGCGCCGCATTCTCCACCGGGCCGCCGCCGGTGACGACGCCGAGCGGCGCCCGGGTGAGGCCGGCCTCCTCGGGGGTGATGAGGATTTCCTCCATCTCGCCGTCGGCTAACTTGAGCGCTCGGGTCTCGGCGTGAAGCGCGACCTCGTCGACGCCGCCGCCGTGCACGACCAGCGCCTCGCGCACGCCCATTGCGGCGAGTGTCGTGGCAACCCGGCGCAGCATCTTGGCATCCGCCACCCCGAGCAGTTGCACCGGCGGCCGCGCCGGATTGATGCACGGCCCGAGCAGATTCATCACCGTCCGCACCGACAATTGCCGTCGGACGAGCGCGGCGTGTTTCATCCCCGGGTGATAGGCGGGTGCGAACAGGAAGCAGAAGCCGGTCTCGTCGAGGATTTGCCGCGCATCGGCGGGCGCGACGTCAAGCCGTCCGCCGAGCGCCTCGATGACATCGGCCGAGCCGCATTGCGAGCTGACGCTGCGGTTGCCGTGCTTGGCGATCGGCAGGCCGGCGGCCGCGGCGACGAACGCCGTCGCGGTCGAGACATTGATCATCCCCGACCCATCGCCCCCCGTCCCGCAGCAATCGGCGAACGGATAGTCGGGGCGGTCGAACGGCGTCGCTGCGGCCGACAGCGCGCGGGCCGCGCCGATCATTTCCTCGGCGGTTTCGCCCTTCATCCGCAAGGCGATCAACATGCCGGCAATCTCGGCGGGCTCGAGCTTACCGACGACCAGCCGCTCGAACAGATGTTCGCTATCGTCGCTGGTCAAATCTTCGCCGGTGAGCAGGCGGGGCAATGGGTTTGGTACGGGCAGCGAGGCCGTCGACACGTCGGCTGGCAGGGTTTGAACGGCTTGGAACATGAGTGAAATCCTGGAATTTCGAGACAAAAAAAGCCCGCCGGAAGGGCGGGCCTGGGCAATCGGAACTGGCTAGATCGCCAGAATCAATCGCGCCATCGCGCCGCAAGGGAGGGCGAGCGCCACCAGAGGTGAACGGCAGAAGGAACGGCGATGGCAATCGTGTTCGTCATCAATGGCTTGGGTAGGCGAGGCGGGCGACGCCCGTCAACCCGGCAGTTGACGCATCCAAGCCCACAATGGCATTGCGGATGCTGCCGCCGCGGCCAAGCGGGTGTAGCTCAATGGTAGAGCAGAAGCCTTCCAAGCTTACGACGAGGGTTCGATTCCCTTCACCCGCTCAAATATCCCATCTCGCCCCGCGATATGGGATATTGGAGCGCGCTGAGCGCAGCGAGCCGGCGACAAGGCACTCTCATTCGTGGGGCGCGTTGACAGCTTCCTGGCGCGCCGCCACATGGCGCGCCTGCCTGACCTCGTGGAGAGGTGGCCGAGTGGTTAAAGGCAGCAGACTGTAAATCTGCCCGCGCAAGCGTACGCTGGTTCGAATCCAGCCCTCTCCACCACCACAGGAATGGCGCAAAACCGCCCCCTTTTTGGCTCGATAGGCTGTTCCGAACTCCTCTGAATCGTCTTTCTCATGCTCTCCGCTCAATTCCGCAGATTACCAAGGTTTACTCAGGTAGCTCGGCGCGTCCGTGCTACATGGCCGATACATGCTGAGACATGGCCGAGGCGAGTTCGCCGTTCCTTCAGCGGATCAGAACATGCAAATCATATCACGCGTGTCGGGGGTTCAAGTCCCTCCGATACCAGTCTTCAACGACGGTCGAGGGGCCAGCAGATTATAGATGACGGCGATTAGCGATCCCGCGAACCGCGCTTCCTCAACTCACCTCACCCGATTACGCGCATACCCTCCGCGCAATGATGGCCAAAGCAGTGCCAGGAATGATGTTGTGGGTGGTCGGTGATTCGTAGCTTGAAGTGTGCTTGCCGTCCTTAGTGTATCCAACGACCGCGAAGGTATTTGCCGCGCAATCAATTTCTGTCTGAAGCGCTGCGAAGTCACCCGCGCTGGCCGCGCTGGTTTTCGTCCAGAAAAATTTGTGGCTCCCGCGGTTACGGACACTGTCCTGGTCCCACCAGAGAGTCTCAGAGC
>JBKJYX010000157.1:0-10936 GCA_046715575.1 Sphingomicrobium sp.
CGATTCGCTCGGCAATTTGGATCTGCGCCTGCGGCTGGATGGTGTCGGGATCGTCGAGGGTCGCGATCTGGACGTCGATCTGGCCGGGAAAAATCACCTCGTTGGTATAAAAAAGCGCGGTCCCGCAATTGGCGCAGAAATGGCGCCGCCCGTTTTCGGACGAGGCGTAGGCCTTGGTGTCCCCGTCAACCTTGAGCTCGCCGGTCGGCACCAGGCCCCAGGCAACCATCGGCGCGCCCGCATGCCGCCGGCAATCGCGGCAATGGCACAGCGCCCGGTGAATCGTTTCCGCCGGCATCTCGTAACGAACTGCGCCGCAATGACACTGACCCTCCGGCATCTCTCAGTCTCCTTTTGTTCCACACCGTCCTGCCATAGCCGGGACGATTCGAACAGGGCCTGGCCGCTTGCTCGTTCCCTCGCCGTTCCCTACCTCGACCAGGTGCCCGAAACCTCGCCCGCCACGCCAGATAACCCTGGCTCGCCCGCCTATCTCGCCGGCTTGAACCCGCCGCAGCGCGAAGCGGTGCTGACCACCGAGGGCCCGGTGCTGGTCCTCGCCGGGGCCGGCACCGGCAAGACCGCGGCGCTGACCGCCCGCCTCGCCCATCTGATGGCTACGCGCCTGGCGTGGCCGAGCCAGATCTTAGCCGTCACCTTCACCAACAAGGCGGCCAGGGAAATGCGCAGCAGAGTGTCGGCGGTCAGCGGCGGCGCGATCGAAGGCATGCCGTGGCTCGGCACCTTCCACTCGGTCGCCGCGCGGATGCTCCGCGGCCACGCCGAGCTCCTCGGGCTCAAGGCCAACTTCACTATCCTCGACACCGACGACCAGCTGCGCGTGATCAAGCAGCAGATCCTGGCCGCCAACCTCGACGAGAAGCGCTGGCCGGCCCGCCAGCTCGCCTCGCTGATCGACCGCTGGAAGAACCGCGGCTGGACTCCGGCCCAGGTCGAGCCCGGCGAGTCCGAGATCTTCGCCAGCGGCCGCGGCGCCGAGCTTTACGCCGCCTACCAGGACCGGCTCAAAACCCTCAACGCCTGCGACTTCGGCGACCTCCTGCTCCACATGCTGGTCATATTCCGCCGCCACGACGACGTCCTCGCCGCTTATCGCGAGCGGTTCAAATACATATTGGTCGACGAATATCAGGACACCAACCAGGCGCAGTACGAGTGGCTGAAACTGCTCGCCGAGCCGCGCCGCAACCTGTGCTGCGTCGGCGACGACGACCAGTCTATCTATTCGTGGCGCGGGGCCGAGGTCGCCAACATCCTGCGCTTCGACCGCGACTTTCCCGGCGCGGCAGTCATCCGGCTCGAACAGAATTACCGCTCGACCAGCCACATCCTCGCCGCCGCCGCTGGGCTGATCGCCCACAACGCCGGCCGGCTCGGCAAGACGCTGTGGACCGACGTCGGCGACGGCGAGCCGGTCAAGGTGAGCGGCGTCTGGGACGGCCCATAGGAAGCGCGCCGCATCGGCGAGGACATCGAGAACTACCAGCGCTCGGGCGGCAGCCTCGACGACTGCGCGATCCTCGTCCGCGCCCAGTTCCAGACCCGCGAGTTCGAGGAGCGCTTCATCGCCATCGGCCTGCCCTACCAGATCATCGGCGGCTTCCGTTTCTACGAGCGGGCCGAGATCCGCGATGCGCTCGCCTACCTGCGCCTGGTCGCCCAGCCCGCCGACGATTTGGCGTTCGAGCGGATCGTCAACGTCCCCAAGCGCGGCCTTGGCGACGTCGCGATCGCCCGCATCCACAGCTTTGCCCGCGCCACCGGCCAGCCGCTGCTGCTCGCCGCCGCGGCGATGCTCGACAGCGACGAGCTGACCCCGCAGGCGCGCCGCAGCCTGGGCCGCTTCGTCGCCGACATCTTCCGCTGGCGCGACCAGGCCGCCAAGTTGTCCCACCCCGAGCTCGCCCGCATCCTGCTCGACGAGAGCGGCTACACGGCGATGCTCCAGGCTGACCGAACCGCCGAAGCCGCCGGCCGCCTCGAGAACCTCGCCGAGCTCGCCCGCGCGATGGAGGAATATGAGAACCTCGGCGCCTTCCTCGAGCATGTCAGCCTGGTCATGGACAATGACGAGAACCGGCAGGGCGAGAAGGTCACCATTATGACCATTCACGCTTCGAAGGGGCTCGAGTTCGACCGGCTGTTCCTCCCCGGCTGGGAGGAAGGCGTGTTCCCGTCGCAGCGGGCGATGGACGAGGGCGGCCTCGCCTCCCTCGAAGAGGAGCGTCGTCTGGCCTACGTCGCCATCACCCGCGCCCGCCGCAGTGCGACCATCCTCCACGCCGCTAACCGCCGGATCTACGGCCAGTGGACGAGCTCGCTGCCCAGCCGCTTTCTCGCCGAGCTGCCCAAGGAGCATATCGAGGAAGAGACGACGATGACCGGCGGCGAGAGCCTGTGGCGCGCGCAATGGAGCGAACGCGCCGACCCCTTCGCCCATGTCGCCTCCAACCCACTCCGTTCGTCCCGAGCGCAGTCGAGGGGCGCTGGCTTCCACCGCGCCATGTCGGGCGGCTTCAATCCGGATTCCCCTCGCATCATTGAAGCCCGCGCCTCGGCCGTGTCGCTCGGCAACAAAGGCCGCGACGACCTGTCGCTCGGCCAGCGCGTGTTCCACGGCAAGTTCGGCTACGGCACCATCGCCGCCATCGAAGGCAACAAGCTCGAGATCGACTTCGAGCACGCGGGACGGAAGAAGGTGCTGGATAGTTTCGTGAGCGTGGA
This sequence comes from Sphingomicrobium sp., assembly GCA_046715575.1. GTDB lineage: Bacteria > Pseudomonadota > Alphaproteobacteria > Sphingomonadales > Sphingomonadaceae > Sphingomicrobium. The sequence continues at coordinate 2,746 of JBKJYX010000157.1, forward strand.
CTCCTAAACCCACGACCCCACAACGTTCCCGATACCCCAGGTGATCGCCATCGCCAGCGGGCCGCCGCCGACCGTCCGCGCGATCGCCCGCGGCCAATCAGTCATCGGTGGCATGGACTAATTCCGGGTCAAGCTTGTAGATAGGTTCGAACGCGCTAATCTCTTGTCATGCTGAGGCTATTTGCCTTCGCTGTACTCGTCGTCGCCGCTGGCGCGGGTGTGATCCCCACACAAGCCCATGCCCAAGCTCGCGACGTTTATTACCGCAACTTCGACGCGGCCCGAGCTGCCGGTGCCGCCCCCATCCGTCGAGGTCAGCCAGGTTATGGCGCGCACCTCGATCGTGACGGCGACGGGATTGCATGCGAACCCTATCGCGGCAACTCCACCCCGCGCGCCCGCTTGCCCCGTCGCAGGAGGCTCTGAGGAAACCCTTGTCCTATACGCCCGCATTGCTTGCGCGCTTCTCGCGCCCCGCGAGCCACCGATCCACCGCCACCAGCACCGCCGCGACGACCGCGACCGCGCATAACAATAGCGCGACATTTGCGAGCATCTGCCCGGCGCTTTGCTCGGCGGGGTTGAGGAACCAGTAGGCGTACCAGCCGTCGATCGCGCCGCGGGCGAGCGCGTAGGCGAAATAAGCCGCCGGCGGCAGCAGGGCCCAGCCGATCTCGCGCCGTTTGAGGCCCGGATGCGGGGCCAGCGCCCACACCGCGAGGAACAGCAACGGCGTCGCGTCATGCAGCGCGATGTCGGCAACCTTCTGCAGCCCGGTCGGGTGCCACAGCGCCCGCAGCGCGACCGAATAGACGATCCCGACCAGCGCGATCGATGTCGCCGCCATCAGCCGCGCCCCTGGTCCGGCGAGTGGTCCCTGGCTGCCAAGCGCGATCGCGGTCGCCACTGCCGCCGCGCCGATATTGGTCAGGATGGTGAAAAAGCCGACAAAGCGCCACACTCCAAGCGCCGGCCCGAGATTGCCGACGATCAGCGCCAGCTGCAGCGCCAGCGCCGCCCAGCCGACGAAGGCCGCAACTGCGGCAATGCCTCGAACAAGCATGTAGCCCCTCCCAGTCAGACGTTTCGCCGCACAATACGAGATCGAGACGCCGGGCGCTCGTTCATGTGACAGCAAGCGACTCGGAACCCGACTCGGCCCGCGAGCATTAAAGCTGCAAAAGTCAACAATATAATGAGCTGAACAATGAAAAAGCGGCTAGCGTTGGCGCTTGCCCTGTCGAGCGTCTTTGTCCTCTCCATCCCGGCCTCCCCGGCGGCCGGATCGTATGAAACTCCGGATGCCAAGGCGGCGGCGAGCGAAGCCGCGGCGATGGCCCGCGCCGACATGTTCGACGCGTTCGGCGACAAGCAATTGCGGCCCGGCCAGTACCTGTGGCGCGACGTGCCCAAGGCCGCCGGGGCCGAGCGGCTCGTGATCGGCCTGTCGGACCAGCTCGCCTTCCTCTATCGCGGCGATACCCTGGTGGCGGTCTCGACCGTCTCGAGCGGGACGGACGACAAACCCACCCCGACCGGCATCTTCCCGATCCTCGAGAAGAAGCCGATGCATCGCAGCATCAAGTACGACAATGCGCCGATGCCGTTCATGCAGCGCATCGACCGCTTCGGCACCGCACTGCACGCCGGCTACAATCCGGGCGTCCCGGCGTCGCACGGCTGCGTCCGCCTGCCCGCGAAATTCGCCGCCAAGCTGTATACGGCGACGCAGGTCGGCACCCCGGTTCTGATCGGGACTTGACCCAGGTCCCTATTAGTCGAGGTCCGCTCCTTAACAAAGGTTAGGATTGACTTGGATTTGAAGCCGAAACGAGATATATTGAAGCCATCACCGGCTATCGCTTGGCGCGCCGGTGGCTAGGAGACGTGCATTGCTCCCGCCGTTTGGGGCACATTTATGAGAGAGTTTCAGAGCCTGGCCGAGGCGCAGACGCTCGCGCTGGCGATCGTCGACACGCTTCCCGAACCGTTCTTGGTTCTCGACGACCAGCTCCACGTGCTGGCCGCCAGCCGTTGCTTCTACCAGGTCTTCATGGAGGATCCCGAACAATCCCACGGCCGCTCGCTGTTCGATATCGGCGACGGCCACTGGGACATTCCCGGCCTGCGCAAGTTGCTCGAAGCCGTCGTTCCGCAGCAAGCGTCGGTCGAAGAATTCGAGTTCGATCAGGAATTTCAGCATCTCGGCAAGCGCACAGTGCAGCTCAATGCGCATCCGATCCACGACCCGAGCGATTCAAGCCGGATGGTGCTGGTGTCGATCAGGGACATCACCGATCGGCGCCTGATCGAGCAGGAGAAGGAACGGCTGCTCGAGCACAGCGAGGATCTGCTCGAGCAACAGAAGACCTTGCAGCGCGAAATGCGGCACCGGATCGCCAATAGCTTGCAAATCATCGCCAGCATCCTGTTGATGAAGGCCGGATCGGTGGCGTCCGAAGAGACCAAGAACGAGCTGCGCGCCGCACACCAAAGGGTGATGTCGGTCGCCGCGGTGCAGAGCCACCTCCACGACGTGGCAGGGATCGAGCAAATCGAAATGGGCGCGTACCTTAGCAAGCTGGGCGCCGGCCTCGCTTCATCGATGATCGGCCCCAAACAGAACATCAAGATCGCCGTCGCCGCGGATGACGGAACGCTTGCAAGCAGCGAGGCCGTGAGCCTCGGCTTGATCGTCACCGAGCTCGTGATCAACGCGATCAAATATGCCTTCCCAAAAGATCGGAAGTCCGCACGCATTCGCGTGACGTTTGAGAAGGCTCAATCCGACTGGAAGCTCACCGTGTCCGATAACGGGTGTGGCCGGAAGAGGGTTGAGAGGGGCAGTGCCACGAGCGGCCTCGGGACCGTGCTGATTGCCGCCTTGGCGAAGCAGCTCGAGGCACAAATCTCGGAGGTCTCGTCGACCAAGGGCCTCACCATCGAGGTCACCCGGGCAACCTTCGTGTCGAAATTGGCTCAGGCCGCCTGACGGCACCGCGGGCGATTGGCCCTACGGCAGCTCGACCGGCTCGAGGAAAACGCCGCCGGCCTCGGAGCCGAGCGCCCAGCGGATCTGCGCCGGAAAGTCGCCGTAGCGGGCGACCCTCAAATACACGTGCGATCCGATGGGAATGGTGTCTTCGGTGCTCAGGTGAAACCCGCCCGACGACACATCGGTGATGACCACTGGATGCTCGGAGCCGTCGGCCATGACCAGCGTCGCGTCATGAGCGACGCTGACGCGGGGCATCCGCGAGATATGTCCAGGAATTCGGCTCACAACGCACTATTAACCATCCCAAGATTGAGAAATGGTTATCGGCGCGTGACTTAATTGCCCTGCGCCATCGTCAGGGGGATCTTGAGATAGTGGATTCCGTCGGCGTCGGCCGGCGGAAAGCGGCCAGCACGAATGTTGACCTGGATCGCCGGCAGCAGGAGCTTGGGCATCGCCAGCTTCGCGTCGCGTGCCTGTCGCATTGCCACGTACGTCTCTTCGCGGACCCCAGCACCGAGATGGACATTGTGTGCGCGCTCGTCCGCGACCGTCGTCTCCCACTTAAATTCGTCACGGCCCGGCGCCTTATAATCGTGGCACATGAGCAGCCGCGTCTCGGGCGGCAGCGCCAGGATGCGCTGGATCGAGCTGTAAAGCCGGTGCGCGCAGCCGCCGGGGAAATCGCAGCGAGCGGTGCCGTAGTCGGGCATGAACAAGGTGTCGCCGACGAACACCGCATCACCGATCCTGTAGCTGACGCAGGCCGGGGTGTGCCCGGGCGTGGCGATCACTTCGATCGTCAGGTTGCCCAGCGGGAGGCGCTGGCCGTCCTCCAGCAGCAAGTCGAAGGCGCTGCCGTCGCACGCCACATCGTCGGCGGCGAATTTCGGTCCGAAGGCCTGCTGCACCGCGCAGATTCCGGCCCCGATGCCGACCTTGGCGCCGCTTCGCTCCTTAAACACTGGCGCCGCGGTCAGATGGTCGGCGTGCGGATGTGTCTCCAGCACCAGGTCGATCGAAAGGCCCTGCTCGTCCGCCGCGGCAAGGATTTTCTCGGCCGATCGCGTGCCGGCGGTTCCGCTGGTCGGATCAAAGTCGAGCACCGGGTCAATGACTACCGCCGCCCGCGTGTCCGGGTCCGCCACCAGATAGGAGACGGTGTTAGTCGGCTCGTCGAAAAAGGCCGAGATTTGTGGCCCTGCCGCCATATTACCGCTCCCCGCGCAGGGCCGGGAGGATGACTCCCAAAGCCCCGCGCGGCGAGCGTTTTGGTTAGATTGGCTAGACCGTCTCGGTCATCGTGGTGAGCGTCGGCTTGGGCACGCCGGTCGCTTCGAAGGTCGAGATCAGCTCGGCCTTCCGCTCGGCCAGCTGCACGCCCAGCGCGTCCATGTCGAGCCCGGCTTCGCGTGCCTGGCTGAACAGGCCCTCCATGCGCTTCTCTTCCTCCTCCACATGATGCTCGATCTGCTACTGGAGCACCTTGACCTTGGCGTCGAAGAAGTCGTCGCTGGCCTCGCTGTTGGCTTCGATCTCGGCGATCAGCACCTTGGCGCCGTCATGCTCGACATAGGCTTCCTTCAACAAATCCTCGTCGACCTTGCCTTCGCACGCCGGATAGAAAATCTCTTCCTCGATGGTCGCATGGACCGACAGCTCGAGGCAGATCTGCTGGGCCAGCTTTTGCTTGCGGCCGTCGCCGCTCGCTTTTTCGAACTGACCGAATAATTCCGCGACCGTGCGGTGATCCTGCTTGAGCAACGCGATCGCATCCTGCTGTTTTAGTTCTGGCATCTAGGTTCTCCTGTGCTGTGACGGAAAAACTCACCGCGCACCGCACATGTTCCTAGTTTCGCGGGATAAATTCGGCTCTAGCCGCGCGGCGGCGCCGTCCGTGCCGACGCGATCGCCGCGCGATGCTCACCCTGTTCCGGATCGTCGGGTTCCAAAACAGGCCCGGTTCGTCCGCGATCCAGCTCCATCCAGTCGCGGAACGGCAGGTGGTAGAGCATGTCCATCACCTCGAACTCGAGGCCCGCGGGCTGGTTCGAGTTGCTGTTCCACAGCGCCACGACGCCGCTTTTGCGTTGCGGATCGAACAGGATCAGCGAGCGGTAGCCGCTGACCCCGCCGCGATGGCCGACGATCCGGTGCCCGGCATAATCATAGCTTCGCCAGCCATAGCCGTAATCGGCCTCGCCCAGCCGCTCGACGAATTTGCGCAGCCGCCGCCGCTCGCCGGGCGTCTTGACCAGCGACGCATGGATCGTCTGCAGCAACTGGGGCGACAGCACGTCGGGCATCTCGCCCATCTGCGCCTCCATCCACAGCGCCATGTCCTTAATGTTGCTGTTGACACCGCCGGCCGCCGGCACCCGGTAATAGGTGTCTTCCACTTCCAGGGTGCGGCGAGCAGCGTCGTGCGGCCGGGCCCAGCTCTTCGAATTGACCAGCCCGTCGCGCGTCACCGTGGCGCTGGTCATACCGATCGGATCGAACAGATTCTCGCGCAGGGCCGCGCCATACGCCTTGTGGGTCACCCGCTCGACGATCTCCGACGAGCCGTCGTAAGCGACGTTCTGGTAGCTCCAGCAGGTGCCGGGCGGGCAGATGAGATTGAGCTGGGCCAGTGAGTTGCGCAGGAAACGCGTGTCCTGCCCTTCCTCCAGCTTATTGTCATAAGCGTTGCGGTAAAGGCCGAGCCGGTGGCTCAGGAGGTCACCGATCGTCGCCCTCGCCTCGGCTCCGCCCGGCAGCTTCAGGCTCGACGCATATTGGATCAGCGGCGAATTGAAGCTCAGCTTGCCCTCTTCGGCGAGCTTGGCGATCATCGTCGCCGCCACGCCCTTGGACACCGATGCCCAGCGGAACACCGTATCCGTGGTCACTCGTTCGCCCGATCCGGCAACCGTTTCGCCATATCCGCTCAAGAAGGTGATGCGGCCGTTCTCGACGATCCCGACCGCCAGGCCGACCACCGGTCGTTGCTGGGCGAGCCGCTTCAATCGGGCGTCGAGCGCCGCATAATCGATGTCGCGGCGGGCAGCGGTCGAAATCGCCGCCGGTTGCAAATGCGCCCGCGATGGGGAGGCTCGGTCGCTGTGATCGGCCGGCGGCGGGCGCATGACGACCAACGCCACGCCGATCAGCAGGGCGAATGCACCGAGACCGATCTTGTGCTGCCTCTCCAAGCGCGCTCCCTCCCCACCCCGCATCTTCTGTGACCGGTGCAATCACCCCGCTCAACGCCGCGCTCGGCAAGCTGCGACGAGATGATTCTCTGGCGCGACGAACGCCGCTCCGGCTGGCCTTCGCCGCCTGTCTCGCTTAAAGGCCCGCCACGGGAGCCATGCCGATGCAATTTCTGAAGACCCTGTTCTGGGTACTTCTCGCCGTATTCATCGCCCTGTTTGCTAGCCGCAACTGGTCCGACGCCACCCTCAATTTGTGGGGCGATATCCAGGTCGACATCAAGCTGCCGGTGCTGATGGCGTTGATGTTCCTGATCGGCTTCCTGCCGATTTTCCTGGTTCACCGAGCGCGGCTGTGGACCATGAAGCGGCGGCTGGAGGTCGAGCAGCGGCAGCAGACGCTGGCCGCACAGCCCGCGCCAACGGACGACGCAGCCTCGGCCATATGAGCCCGATTTTCGTTGCCATCGACACCATTGATCTTGGCCGCGCCCGCGACATCGCGCGGGCCGTCCGAAGCGTTGCCGGCGGGCTCAAGCTCGGTCTGGAATTCTTCGCCGCCAACGGCCCGGCGGGGGTCGCCGAGCTTGGCGAGTTCGGCCTGCCGATCTTCCTCGATTTGAAGCTGCACGACATTCCCAACACGGTCGCCAAGGCGGTGCACGCGCTGGCGCCGCTCGAACCGGCGATCCTCACCGTCCACGCCGCCGGCGGCCTGGCGATGCTCGAAAATGCCAAGGCCGCGGCATCGCCCAAGACGAGGGTGGTCGCGGTGACTGTCCTGACCAGTCTCGATGAAAAGGATCTCTCCGCGGCCGGCGTCAAAGGCAGCCCGGCCGAGCAGGTGGCGCGGCTTGCGGCGCTCGCGCAAAGTGCCGGCCTCGACGGCATCGTCTGCTCGGGCGAGGAGGTCGGCGCGGCCCGCAAGGCGTGGCCCGACGGCTTTTTCGTCGTGCCCGGCGTTCGTCCCAAGGATGGTGAAGCCGCCGACCAGAAGCGCATCGTCACCCCCCGCGCGGCGATCGATGCCGGCGCCTCGATCCTGGTCATCGGCCGGCCCATCACCGAGGCCGACGATCCGTCGGCGGCGGTCAGGAGCATCGCCGCCACCCTGTGATGATGTGGACAAGCGACGCCGCTTGGGCCTAGCGAAGCGCCGCAAACGAAAGAGGAACTGAATGAGCTGGTTGAGCCGGGTCAAAAAGGGCATTCCCTTCCTGCCCAAGCGGCAGACGACCGACAATCTCTGGCACAAATGCCTCAAGTGCGGGACGATGGTCTTCTTGAAAGAGTGGGATGACAACCTCCGCGTCTGCCCACGCTGCGATTATCACGACCGGATTGGGCCCCATGTCCGGTTCGAGCAGCTGTTCGACCAGGCCAAGTACGAGCTGCTGCCGACGCCCGAAGTCCGCGAGGACCCGCTGCGGTTCAAGGCCAAGGAGCGCTACACCGAGAAACTCAAGGAAGCCCGCGCGAAAACCGGCGAGAGCGACGCATTATTGAATGCGCGCGGTAAGGTCGATGGCAATCGGGTGGTGATCGGCGTCCAGGATTTCGCCTTCATGGGCGGGTCGATGGGCATCGCCGTCGGCGCGGCCTTCATCGCCGGGGTGCGCGCCGCGATCGCTCAGAACTGCCCTTATGTCCTCTTCACCGCGGCCGGCGGAGCGCGGATGCAGGAAGGCATATTGTCGCTGATGCAGATGCCCCGCACGACCGTTGCGCTGGCCGAATTGAAGGAAGCCGGCCTACCGTACATCGTCGTGCTGACCGATCCGACCACTGGCGGGGTGACCGCTTCCTATGCCATGCTCGGCGACGTCCAGCTGGCCGAGCCCGGGGCCCTGATCGGGTTCGCCGGGCAACGCGTGATCGAGCAGACCATTCGCGAGAAATTGCCCGAAGGCTTCCAGCGCGCCGAATATCTGCTCGCCCATGGCATCATTGACATGGTGGTGCGGCGGCATGAGCTGACGGAGCGGCTGGCGACCCTGAT
>JBKJYX010000158.1:0-5072 GCA_046715575.1 Sphingomicrobium sp.
GGTGAGCAATTGGCGGAACTGCGCGATCCTCGCCCCCTGGCTGGCGACCCATTGCTCGACGGCGACATCCGGATGACTCGAGCGACGGTGAGCGAGGAAGTCTATCCGCAGCTGTTCGAAGTCGCGCGCCAACCCGGCGGTGAGAAGACGCTCCCATTGATTGCCGGGCACGAAGCGGGCGACCTGCTGCTGTGCCCAGTCGAGGCCGAGTGTTTCGCCGAGTTTGGTGTAAGCCTTGGTCAGTGCGAGCTCGTCGACCTTGCGGCGCGCGGCCAGCGCGGCGATCCCGAACACCCCGTCCAATTCGAACAGTCGAACCAGGCCGCGGATGATTTCCTCGCTGGCCCCAAGGTCCACCAGCCGGTCGCGACGTGCGGCCGCCTCGTTGCGGACTTCGGAGCGGATCAATTTGGTGGCCGCGGTGGCGATTTTGCGGACGCCCGGCTCGAGAAGCTTGCACAGGGCACTGACCCGCGTCTCGCCCCCGGTCGAGCGCAAGATGTCCGACAGATGCGAGCGTATGCTGCTGGCCGCGATCGAGAACAGCTCGATCCGTACAGCTTCGGGCAATGGCTCTTGATCGATCTCGGCCCACAATCTGTCGAGGTCGAGCAGCCGCTCGGCGACGAGGAAGGCAACGACTACCTGGCCGAGCGAGGCGCCTTCCTCCTCGGTCAGGTCGAGCGCGACGCTCGGCCCGAGTCGATTGACGAAACGGTTGGCGGCTTTGGTGCCGAGAATTTCGTGGCGCAGGCGATGCGCGCGGATCGCCTCTGCGTGTCGCTTGCGCATCGGTTTCGGAAAGGCGTCGAATAGCTGTGGCTCAAGCAATTTATCGTCGGCCAGGTGAAGCAAGTCGGCGGAATCCTCGAGCGCAATCTTGGACAGCGACAGCAGCACCGCGAGCTCGGGCCGGGTCAGTCCGCGGCCTTCCTGGATTCGGCGCAGCAATTCCTCGCTGCTCGCCAGTCCCTCGACCTTGCGGTCCAGGCGTCCAGCTGTCTCGAGCAGTTCGATCGTCCGCACATATCCCGGAACGGCGACGGCGCCGCCGCTTTCGGCAATTGAGAGCGCCAGGCTCTGCAGGCGGTTATCCTCGAGCACGATCTCCGAGACCTCGTCGGTCATTCGCGCCAGCAGCGCGTTGCGCCTGGACTCGGTCAGCCGCCCCTCCCGCATCTCGCGATTGAGCGGGATCTTGATGTTGACTTCATTGTCCGAGCAATCGACGCCCGCGCTATTGTCGATGAAGTCGGTGTTGATGCGTCCGCCCTTGTCGGCGAACTCGATCCGCCCGGCCTGGGTGATGGCGAGGTTGGCGCCTTCGCCAATGACTTTGGCGCGAATGTCCGCCGCATCCGCCCGCTGAGCATCGTTGGCGGGGTCGCCGACGTCGATGTTCGATTGGGTTGAAGCTTTGATATAGGTGCCGATACCGCCGAACCAGATCAGGTCGACCGGGGCCTTCAGGATCGCGTTGATCAGCGTCGCCGGGTCGACGTTGGTGGCGTCGATGCCGAGTGCCTCGCGCTCCTGCTTCGACAAATGGATCGATTTCTGGGTGCGCGGATAGATGCTGCCGCCCGGCGAAATCACCGATCGGTCGTAATCGTCCCAACTCGATCTTGGCAGCGCGAACAGCCGCTTGCGCTCGGCCCAGCTCTTTTGCGGATCGGGGTTCGGATCGACGATGATGTGGCGGTGATCGAAGGCCGCGATCAGCTTGATCGACGTCGACAGCAGCATGCCGTTGCCGAACACATCGCCCGACATGTCGCCGCAGCCGACGACCGTCACCGGATCGGACTGGACGTCGGTGCCAAGTTCCAGGAAGTGGCGCTGCACGGACAGCCATGCGCCGCGGGCGGTGATGCCCATCGCCTTGTGGTCGTAGCCGTTGGATCCGCCGCTGGCGAAGGCGTCGCCGAGCCAGAATCCGCGTTCGAGGGCAATCGCGTTGGCGATGTCGGAAAAGGTCGCGGTGCCCTTGTCGGCGGCAACCACGAAATAGGGGTCGTCATCGTCGTGAATGACGACATTTTGGGGATGTACCGGCCTGTCGTTGACGAGGTTGTCGGTGACCGACAGCAGCGAGCGGATGAAGATGCAGTAGCTCTCGGTGCCCTCCGCGAGCCAGCCGTCGCGCCTCGCTGCCGGCGGCAATTGTTTGGGATAGAAGCCGCCCTTGGCGCCGGTCGGGACGATGACCGCGTTCTTGACCATCTGCGCCTTCATTAGGCCGAGGACCTCGGTGCGGAAATCATCGCGGCGGTCGGACCAGCGGATGCCGCCGCGGGCGACCGGGCCACCGCGCAGGTGGATGCCCTCGACGCGCGGCGAATAAACCCAGATTTCGCGCCATGGCACCGGCGCGGGAAGGCCCGGCACCAGCGACGAATCGATCTTGAAAGCGACCGCCTCCTGGGCCGCCTCGGAGAAGGCATTGGTGCGGACCATCGCTTCGACCAGCGCACGGAGCCGGCGGAGAATGCGGTCGTCGTCGATCGATCCTACCCGCGACAGCGCCTCGTCGAAATTGATCCGCTGCTTTTTAATCTGTGCCTCGCGCCGGGTGCCGGCGGCCGGGTCATGGGCGGCGATGAACAGCTGGATCAGCGCCGCGGTCGCCTTGGGGGCTCGACGCAGCGCATCGACCACCGTCACCAGGCCAAACGCGCTCCCCGTCTGCCGGAGATAGCGGAACCACGCCCGCAGCCAGAGCACCGGCTTGGCAGCGAGGCCGACGAACAGCGCCAGTTGGTTGAACTCGTCATCCTCGGCGGCGCCGCTGAGCACGCAGGCGATCGCGTTTTCGATCTCGCCGACGCGGGCCATAACCGCGTCCAGATTGGCTTCGCTGCCGATCTCCAGGCGGAAATCGTGGACAAAGCCGAGCGAACCGCCGCCCAACGAAGTCGGGATCTCATCGAGCACCCGAAAGCCGAAATTCTCGAGCACCGGCACCGCGTCGGAAAGCGGAATTAGCGCGTCCTTGCGGTAGGTCTTGAGGTGCAGTTGCCCGGGCGGATCCGCTTCCGAGCGCCAGATTCGGACGCCGCGGGCATTGTCGTCCTCCAGCTCGCTCAACCGCAGGATGTCGGCGGCACCGTCCTGGGGGCTGGTGCGCGCCCGATAACTGTCCGGAATCGCGTTCAAATAAATCAGGGTGAGGCGCGTGGCCCGGGCCGGGCCAACGGCCGCGATCAGTTCCGCCTCGACCGCCGGAGCCCAGCCGCGGACCATCTCGACCAACGCCGCGTCCAGCGCTTCCGCGTCGGGCAGCGCCACATCCTCCTCAATATATTGGGTGTAGCGGATGAGCGCGAGGTCGCCGTCGCCGAGCTCAACCGACCAGCTGCTCACCTCCGAGCCGACCTCCATCTCCAGCATCAGCGCGATCGCCGTGCGGCGCGACGTGGTCAGCTCCTCGCGCGGCAGCCAGACGAACGAGAACAAATGCCCTTTGAGGATGCTCCGCACCTGGAGCAAGCCGGGGCGCGGCCGGTCGGCGAGCGACATCGCCATCATCACCAGCTCGCGCACTGAATCCAGGCTGAGGTTGATCAACAGGTCGCGGGGAAGCGAGCCGACCGCGTGGCGCAGCGCCTTGCCCGAATGGCCCCGGGGGTCGAACCCGAAATCCTTGTCGAGCTGGTCGAGCCGGCTCCGCAGCACTGGAACTTCCTCGGCCGCGAGGGTCAAGGCCTGGCTGGTCCACAGCCCGGCATAGACGCCGATACCGACGATCTTGCCGCCCTCGCGAACCGGGACCACGACCAGGTCGAGCGGCACGCGCCGGTGAACCGTCGACTTGCGCTCCGCCTTGGCCAGCAGCGGAATGTCGCCGCCTCGCTCGAAATAGCGCATCGCACCGAGGCAGCCGGCATCATCGGTCGGTGGGCCCGGAATGCTGAAGATGCCGAGTGTTTTCGACGGCGGTTCGTGCGGCTTCTCGACCTGATAACCCAGCAGGGTCATGGCGCCGCCGGCGAACCAGTTGAGCAGTGCCGCGCCTTCAGCTTCGGCGACCTGCGCGGCGTCCTCGCGCATTTTCGCCTGGAGCGCTCGCCAGTCTTTCACCGCGGCGCGGACATCGGCCAGCACCGCGTGCAGTTCCTTGGCGAGCTCTTGGCGCCCGCGAGCGTCGGCGCGGTCGAGCTCGATGTACATCATCGATTCTCGCCGTGACGTGTCGCCGCACAGCAGCTCGACCTCGCTCAGCAGGCCATTCTTGTCGCGCGTGACGCACATCACCGGGTGCAGCAGGCGATGGATGGTCAACTGGCGGCCGGCGATGGCGTTGGCGATTGAATCGACCAGGAACGGCATGTCGTCGTTGACGATGCCGATGCGCATCCGCCGCCGGCCCGCTTCGCCGCCCGTCGATTCGATGGCCAGCGCGACCTCGCCCTTGCGGCGGCGCACCGCGACCCCGGCCAGGAACTCGGCGGCATCGAGTTCGCCCTCACGGGTAAAGCCCTTGGTTTCGCCGGGCAAGGCGTGGCCCGTCAGCGCTTTGCGCAATGCCTCAACCAGCGGCTTGGCGAGGCGCGTATGGACCGTCATCTTACGAACTTGCTCCGCCGTCAGCCGCGATGGCCGCGGGCTATAGACGCCCGGCTAGCGGGGGGACAAGCATGTCCTGAGTTTATCGAAGGGGCTTAGCGGGTCAGGCGGCGCGGCGGATGGCGCGCTCGACCAGCGCTGGATCGGTTACCTGCGCGACCGGCTCGTGCGTTCCGTCTGGACCACGGCGAGTGAGGACCAGGCAGAACTCCTCGTCGCCCGGCAGGGAATGAAGCGAGAGCGGCCCGGCGGCGCGCAGGCGCTCTTTTGCTGCATCGCCGCGGGTATCGGGCTTGGGCTCGGGACGGCGAGCCCGGCGCTCCGCCGCGACAATCGCCTTGAGCCCTCCGGCCTGGCCGTCGATCAGCGTTTCGAAGCCGCCGAGCGCGACCTCCTGCCGCTGCGCATAGGACAAAGCGGACGCGAATTCGGTCAGCCGGGTTTTGTCATAGTCGATGCCGAACACCAGCTTGACGATCGGGGTCATCGGCGCGCGTGCCTGCGCC
>JBKJYX010000159.1:0-5748 GCA_046715575.1 Sphingomicrobium sp.
GCGCCGCCTTCGCCACCATCACCGCCAGCCTGACCGAAGACATCATCATGCCGATCGTCGGCGCGGCCTTTGGCGGGCTCGACTTCGCCAATTATTTCATCATCCTTGGGCCCATCCCCGACAATTACGCCGGCAGCCTGACCAGTTACGCGGATTTGAAGAAGGCCGGCGTCGCGGTCCTTGGCTGGGGCCAGTTCATCACCGTCGCGATCAACTTCCTGATCCTGGCGTTGGTGATTTTCATGCTGGTGCGCTGGGCGAGCCGGATGATCACAAGGCCAGCCGACGCCCCGGCCGGTCCGAGCGAAGTCGACCTCCTCACCGAGATCCGCGACGAGTTGAAGCGGCGGCCCTAAAGCCGCACGAGAGTCTCAGGGATCTTCTTGGACGCCGGCCCGACCTCCCATTGAAGCCGCTTCCCGGTTGGCACCGTCACCGGCCCGTCCTCGCTGTTGTTGGTCAGGATCTCGGCGTCGGTGGTCACCGTGAAGCGCCCTTCCGCGCGCGATTGCGGGCCGTCGTCGGATTTGGGCAGGCCCGCGGCCATGGCTCGCGCTCCGAACGGTCCATTCCCCCCGGTGAAGGCCGGCGCCGTCACCAGCACCGCCCCGTCGCTCCGTCTGCGGATGGCGATAAACGGAACCAAAAGGTCGGAGTCCGGGATCATCGGAAAAGCGAAGTCCTGGTCAGCGCGCCCTTCGAAATGATAATTGACGTCGACCACGCCCTTCCCGCGATAGGCGACCGACCGCCACCCTTTGTAGTTCATCAAATTGGCGGCGAAACGGCGGTTGGATTCATCATCGGCGCCGGTCAGCCCGAACATTTTCGCCATCTGGTCGGCGTCCTTGCGCTTTTTCTCGGCCTGGTCGGCGGCTTCCTTTTGGTATTGCGCCTTGAGGTCGGCGATTTCGGCGGCGGTACAAGCCCGCGCCTTTGGCGATTGAGCACCTTCAGGCCGAGGGATCGTCAGGTCCGCGCCGGTCCGCAGCTCCGGGTCGCGGTCGACATAGCATTGCGCAATTGACCGATCCCACGGCGCGACCGGCTTGTCCTTGTCATTCGGCACCTGGAAAATGATCTCGCCGCGATAATCGAGGACGAACGCCCCACCTTTGTGCAGCGCCAGCTCCGAGGTGAACTTGCCCGGAGTCCACAAACACCCGGTCAGCAGCAGCGACGCCGCCGCCGCGACCACCATCTTTCCCCACGCGCGCATAAGCCCCCCCTGCGTACCCCTATTTCGGGCGGCCGCTGTAGCCCGCCGCTTTCCTCAGCGCGTCCGCGTCCATGACATAGCCGTCGCTGACCACCGTCACCACCCGGCGCAGCGCGCCGAGATCTTTCGAAACATCGCCGTCGACCAGCATCACCGGAGCGGCGTGAAGCGCGCCCGGAGCGCAAGCGGTAAGCAGGATGGCGATGACGGTACGGTGCATGAAAATGATTCCCCCTGAGAGATGCATGATCGTGGCGAGCGCACGAGGGAATGGCAACTCGTCATCGACAAACCGCCGTTGCGAGCCGCGAACGTGATCGATTGAATCGAAGCGTTTCCGGTGGTAAACTGCGCGTCTGCTCGGCTGTCATCGTACAAGCAACAGGAGTCGAGCATGGCGCTGCAAAATATTGTCCTGACGCTCACCCAACTTCGCTGCCTCGCCCAGTCCGACGGCAGTGGCGGTTCGGAACCGTATCTATGGACGACGTTCTTCGCCTTTGGCGGTGAGCGACTGCCGTTTCAACCGGGCAATCTGTCGATCATTACGCCCGGCTACGACGCATTTCGGACGGAATTTCCGGACGGCATCAAAGCTGGGAATGTGGCCTCAATACCGCCATTTGTCGCCTCGGCGGGCTTCAAGATGGACCTCGAAGCGCCAGGACCCAAAATGATCGGCTGCATTGCCGTGCTTATGGAACAGGATTCCACACCGCATAGCTCGATGATTCTTGGCAGCATCGCTTATTCTAAGGAAATCGACGTGCAATTGAACGCGTGGATGGAACAACGGAGCGCAAACGTGAATGTCAGCCCGATCACCAACGCGGAGATCAACACCATCAGGTCAAACGTGAGGGCAAAATTCGACACTGCGATCGCCAGCGATCAGTCAATCTTCAGGCTCCTTTTTAGGGACCAGGATGACAATATCGGCTTTACCCAAGCCACGTTCGCCAACTCGGATATCAAATTCCGGTTTTTCGACTTCCCTGAAATCGGGAACAAGACCTCCGACCGTTTCGTCCTCACGGGCAGGCTGAATATCGAAGCCATTCCGGCGGAGCCTGTCATCCTGTGCAAGGCGCAGCGCGAGGCCCTGAAAGCGATGACGGACCGGATCCACTCACTCGAGCTAAGGAAGTCCTTCTTGCAGGATGATTTGCATAATGCCGCTCCCGGGCAGAAAGCAGATATCGTCATCTCAATTGAGGAAACCAGCCAGCTCATCGCTCAAGCCGAAGCTAAGATTCCGGGGCTGCAAGCAGCGCTTGATGCGTGCATGCCCAACGTCGTCGACGTCGATATCAACCATCCGAATGAGGTCCATCCGGCCTAAATTCCATGCGTTGCGATCGCCCGCGACCTGCAACCGCGGGCGTTCGTGCGTGAGCCAAGTGTTTCCTCACAAAGGTCCAGGGGATTCTGTTGCCCGGCTCCCCTGGAGGCCGCTGGAATCCCCTTCTGTTGCCCGGCGGGGTCCGACCGCGCTTTTGTCTTTGTAACTTAGACCGTTAGTCCGTCAGTTACGCAGCAATTGCGAGTGCTTCGTTATCGTTAGCACTTGTGGTGATGAACGGTTTTACGGCTCATTCAGGCCGGCCGGCAATCAGGCCTTTATTGCACTCGTCGATCCTATTTCGCCCCCATCAACACCAGCGGAATCCCTTTGTTTGGGCCATCCGTCCGCTGCCGATGGTGGAGGCGCCGGGGTACTGCCCCCCGGGTCCGAAATGCCTATTCCACCTAACATTCTACCGACATAGTCGAGTTGCCCCGACCCTTGCTAAATAGGCGTTCGGGCCGAGAATCTCAAGATTATCTCAAGGTTGGGGCCCTTTCGGCGCCGATCCGAACCACTGGCGCTGTCCGCCCGAGTGCTGTTATGTTCGCCACAGTCACCATCCAATCGAAGGGGTTTTACTGAAATGAAGAAGTTTGGTTTTGCGCTGGTCGGAGCCGCGTCGCTCGCCCTCGCCGGCTGCGGCGGCAACAACGACGACGCTCTCAACAATGTCGAAAACGCGGACGCCTCGGCCAACCTCGATGCGCTGGCCAATGCCGCGGCCGCCGATGCCGAAGCCGAGGCGCTCGGCAACCAGGCGGCAGAGCTCAATCAGGAAAGCAATGCGACCGACGAGCTCAACGCTTCCGGCACCACCGAAGCCGAAGAGAACGTCAGCGGCATGTAGCCATCACTGCTTAGCGTATTGAAGGCCGCCGGCACGCATGGCTAAAGCAAGGGCGCCGGCGGCCATTTTATTTGCCCGCCGCTGGCCTAGGCGCTGGCTAAGATGAGCGACGAGCCGATCCCCGCGGCGACCCTGGTGGTGGTGCGCGATTGCGCCGACGGGCCGCCCGAGCTGCTGATGGTCGAGCGCGCCAGCGGCATGGCCTTTGCCGGCGGCGCGCTGGTCTTCCCCGGTGGCCGGATCGACGAAGCGGACCGGCATCTCGCCCAGCCGTTCGGCCTTGCCGATGGCGCGGCGCGGGTGGCGGCGATCCGAGAAACGATCGAGGAAACCGCGGTCGCTATCGGGGTCGAGCCCCTGCCGTCGGTCGAGGACGCGCTGGCGATGCAGGGGGCGCTGGTCGACGACCGCCCGTTTTCAGAACTGCTCGACGACGCCGGTCTTGGACTCGATCCGGCCGCGCTGACGCCGCTCGCCCGCTGGCTGCCCAACTTCCACGTCACGCGCCGGTTCGACACCTTGTTCTTCCTCGCCCGCGCGCCAGTCGGCGAGTGGCTGCCGAACGCTATCGCCGGCGAGTGCAGCGGCGCTTTCTGGCTCACCGCCGCCGATGCGCTGGAGCGCGAGCGCAGCGGCGATGCCCGGCTGATCTTCCCGACCCGCCGCAACCTCGAGCGGCTCGCCTTGCATTCGACTTTCGACGCTATGCGGGCCGATGCCGAGGCCCATCCGATCGAGCCGATCACGCCCTGGGTCGAAGAATTTTCAGGGGATAAGTTCATCCAAATCCCCGATCACCTCGGCTATCCGGTCACCCGCGAGAAGCTCGATACCCTCTGGCGCGGCTGAATTGAGGCTCAACCGCGGCCGATCCGGTGGGGTGATTCGCCTTCGTCCGACATGAAAAAGGGGACCCGCGGTGGCGGATCCCCTTCTCGGCTAAGCCTCTCGGCTTCGCTTATTTCAGATGGTTGGACAGATGCTTGTTCATTTCGAACATGCTGCAACGGTCCTTGCCGAAGACCTTCTTGAGCTTGTCGTCAGCCAGAATTTCTCTTTTGTTTTGAGGATTTTGCAGATTGTTCTTGCGAATGTGGTCCCAAATTTTCGAAACCACCTGGCTGCGTGGAAGCGGATCGCTGCCCGTGATCGCCGCCAATTCCGGTGAAGGTTGAACCGGGCGAGCCAATCCGCCCCCTGCTTTCCGGCCAGTTTTTCCCATGTGCGCCCTCCTGTTGGTGTCCCCTTTTGTAGAGCGCAAAGCCGCCCGCTTTGCAATGCCTACAAATGTCATGGATCAGTATAATTTCAACCGAACGGGACGACCCGGTTCGATGAGTCGTGGCCGATGTCGGCGCGGCCGCCGAATTCGATGCCGGAACGGGCGCACCAATCCTCGACGATCGCCGCCTCGTCGCGTCCGAATTCGGGGTCGTTAGCGGGCACGTCGGCGACCCGGCCGAGGCGAATGCGCGCGGCACCGCGAACGTTGGCGCTGGCGGTCACGTGGAACATCAGCCGGTCGATCCGGTAGTGGTGCTCGCTGACCTCCTCGATCAGCAAATCCGCCCCGGTGAGGTCGGGCTCCAGCGGCGTCCCCAACAGGCACGACAGCACCGTCAGGTTGAACGCAAAGCCTGGTGCCTGGAGATCCGGTTCGAGGGCGGACGGATCGCGCCGCACCAGCCAGTCCAGCGCGCGCGTCACCGCCGCCTCGCCGCCTTCGCGCAGCACGTCCTGTGGCATCGGTCCGTGCGCGACCTTAAGCCCGGCGCGATGGAAACCGGCGAGCAGAAAACCTGAATCGCTGTAGCCCATGCAGACCTTCGATCGCGCCGTTTCGGGCAGTCCGGCGAGTGCCGCTTGCGCGATCCGGTTCGATCCATAGCCGCCGCGCGCGAACCATATTGCATCGATCGACGGGTCGGCCATGACGTCGCGCAGCGCCCCCAGACGCTCGGCATCGCTACCCGCGAAATGGCCGTCTGACCGGAAGCATTGCGGGTGGATCACGAGCTCGCAATCGCCGCGGCCGGCGGCGATCGCGGCAACCTGATCGGCCGCCTCACGCTTCAGGGTGCAGCTTGGCGCGACCGCCGCGATCTTCATTGGTCCCCCATTTGTCATGTCGCCATTTGTCATCTCAGGCGCCGTTCAATAGGTCACCGCCAATGAATTATTCCACCTTCTTTTGCGGGATCGGCGGCAGCGGGATGCTTCCCCTGGCCTGCATCGTGCGCGCATCGGGCGGGCGCGTCGCCGGTTCCGACCGCTCGCTCGACGCCGGCCGCCTCGCGCCCAAGCTCGCTTATTTGCGTTCGCTCGGCTTAGCGC
>JBKJYX010000160.1:0-4765 GCA_046715575.1 Sphingomicrobium sp.
TTTCGACCCAATCCGGACATTGCGATCCTGTATCCTCGTATCAGGCGGTTCCTAGTTTCAGAAATTTGTCGCGAGCTGGACGCCGATCTGCCGCGGCATTCCGACGCTCGAATAAGCGAATCCGATCTGGTTGATCAGCGTGCCGCGTCCCGCAGTGCGATAGCGCTCGTCGGTCAGGTTGGTCCCGAACACGGCGAAGGACCAGCGGTCATCCCGCGCCCGGAAGGTCAGCCGCGCGCCGAGCAGGCCATAGGCCTTCTGGTCGTTGACCGCGGCGAGGATCTGGAACTGCTCTTTCGACCGGTAGCTGTAGTCCCCATGGAGCTCGAGCGTGCCGGATCCAAGCGGCACTTCGTAATTCGCCGAACCCGAGAAGGAATGGCGCGGCGTCCTTTGAAAGCGGCTGTCGAGGGTCAGGCCGCGAACCCGGCCAACGTCGAGATATTTCGGGTCGAGGTGGCCGTACGCGGCGCTGACGGTCAATCCGCGGACAGGGGCGGCCGTCAGCTCCACCTCGGCGCCCCGGATGCGCGCTTTTGCGGCGTTCTGGATGAGGGTCGTGAACTGGCCGTTGACGATCGTCTGCTGGCGAAGCTGGATGTCGCGATAATCGGTTTGGAACAGCGTCGCGTTGAGCCGGAGCCTGCGATGCAGCCACTCCGAGCGCAGGCCGATCTCGTAGGTCAGCGCCGTTTCGGGCCGGAACGCGTAGAATCCCAAGTTGGGAAGCTCGGGCGCACGGCGAATATTGAACCCGCCGCTTTTGAAGCCCCTGGCGACGGACCCGTAGGCCATCAGGTCTGGGGCCGCCTGATATTCGAGGCCCGCCCGGTAAGTGAAGGAATTCCAGGCGTCTTTATTGGCCCCTCTGCCGACGAAGATATCGGTCAGCCGCAATTGATCGTCGAAAAGAAGACTCTTGCCATCGAGCGTCTTCCTCTCGTGCGTGTACCGCGCGCCGAGGGTCGCGCTCAGTCGGCCGGTAAGTTTGTATGTTCCCTGCGCGTATCCGGCATAGCTGTCCGTGCCGAGTTGCCGCGGTTCAGTTGTAAGCTCAGGGAGAGTTCCGGGCGTATAGTAGCAGCCGCACGTGTACAGGACATCGGTAAAGGCGGGTGTCGGGAGCAGCTTTGCGCGTTCGCTGATCACGAACAATCCACCGGTGTAGGATAGCCCGCCCCTGGAGCCACTCAGCTGCAATTCTCCGGAAAGCTGATGGTGATTTACGGGGGGGTCGAATTGACCGATGTTGAAATAGAGCAAATCGATATCGATTCCGACGCGGTTGCGGAGTCCGCGATACGCACCGATGAATTTCAGCGTGTCGGGCCCCAACACCGCCATGAGCACTGCCGATCCTCCCCAAAGGCTCTGATTGGTGTAATTCCTGCCGGTGGCGTAATTCTCGAGCAGGTTCTCGAGGATAAGATCATTGGTGATCTCGGGTCCCGGCAACTTTCCCAGACGAATCAGCCGGTTGAGCTCCGGGAATGTGCCGAACCGAGGGTCGATCAGGTCGATGTGCTCGGCGCCCTGCGTGGTTCGCTTGCGCGACACGTCGAGCGAAACATCCGCCGTGAGCGCGTCGGTCATCAGCCAGCGAAGCTGCAAGCGGGCGGCCTGGTTGCGGTCACTGCCCTCGCGGCGGAGATCGGCGGGCGTGCCGTTAGCCTGCTCGACGAGCCCGAGCGGAGCCGGCGGCGGCAGACGGTGAAGATAGCCGTCGCGGCTGACCACCCCGATCGCCAGCCGCAGGAATAGCCGGTCGGACAGCGGCTCGTTGGAGATTCCTCGCATTTCAATCCGGTCGAAATTGCCGAGGATCACCCGCACGCTGCGCTCCCGGCCTGGCCGCGGCGGATTGGACAAGATGTTGATTGCACCCCCGATGGTGTTCTTGCCGAACAGCGTGCCTTGCGGGCCGCGCAGAACTTCGATGCGGGCGATGTCGGTCAGGTTCATGATTGTGCCGAAGGCTCGCGCGATATAGACGCCGTCGACGTAGAGACCGACGCCGGGCTCGGCGCCGATGCTGAAATCTTCCTGCCCGATGCCGCGAATGAAGACGTTCCCGGCGCCCTCGCCGATATTTTGGGAGGGGGCGAAAGTCAGGTTGGGAACGAAGTTCTGGAGCGCCCGGGTGTTGGTCGCCGACCGGGATTCCAGATCCTTCTCGGTGAAGGCGACGACCGAAACCGGTGTCCGTTGCAGGCGCTCCGACCGGCGTCGCGCAGTGACGATGATGTCGTTCAGGCTGTCGCTTGAAGCGGTGCTCGCAGTCGCCTGATCCTGTTCGGTTGTTGGCGGGGCTGCGGCCTCTTGAGCGTTCGCGGGCGACAGGGCGAGCGCTGAACAGCCCGCCGCCAGCATTACGAAGCCACGGATCGGAGGTGGCCGGATGTTACGGCCCAATCGTCTCATTCCTCGCTCGCCTTCTATTCGTGAAATCAGATTCGCAGCTGAGTCGTCTCGGCCCGTTCGCGCGCGAGATGCGCGGCAAGGCTCGCCCTGACCCGCTCGAACCGGGGTTGGCCGCGTAGCGAGCGGTACGCCGGCTCATCGGCGATGTCGGGGAGGTCCGTGGTTTCGTTGTGGGTCCAACCCCGCCGCATGGCCCGCTCGAGCATGGCAAGCGCTTGATCGCGTCTGCCCTGAACCGCCCAGATCGCCGCCACGTCGGCATCGAGAGCGAAGGGAATCACGCGCTGGCGATAGACCGCGCCGATGCTCGAGTTCGCCTTGCTCAGCAGACGGTCCGCGTCCGCCGACCGTCCTGCCTGCCGGAGAGCAAGCGCGACCACGGCGGCTTCGTGCAACTGATCCACGCGCAGGCGCTGATTCGGCCGCAGGCTGAGCAGTCCAACCGGGCCGTCGTAGGTGGCAACAAGCTCCCGCGCGCGCCCGGCGTTGAGCATCAGCTTCGCGCCCACATGATTATGGTCCTGATACACGTCGGCGGCGATCACATTGCGATTTTGCGTCCGCCACACAGCCGGCGCGGGCGGCGCGTCCACCTTGGCCGGGGCCCTTTGGCGAACAGCGGAGAATGCCGGTTTCAACCCATTCGAAGGCGTCAGTCCAACCGCCACCTTGACTTCGGCAACACCTTCCTTCGCGCGGATGCTCCAGCGCGGGGAATTCGCTCGCGCCGCGATTGACCAATTCCGCGCCGCCTCCGAGAAATCGCCAAGGATCCAGGCGATGCGGCCGAGGAGGACGTGAAGGTTGGGCTGGTTGTTGGCGAAGCCTCGCTTCGCAATCGCTTCGGCTTCGGCGCGTCGCCCCACCTCCGAAAGCCTGATCGCTTGCGCTCCGGTCGCCCTGAACCAGGAAGGGTCAAGCTCCCCCGCTCGCTGATAAGCGGCCAGCTCGGCATCGAATTCTCCTTCGGCAGCCAGCGCGGAGCCGAGTGCAATCAAGATCTCCGCGTTGTTAGGATCAAGCTCGGCGGCACGGCGCAGGTGGGCCTGTGCCTCGGCAGAGCCGGGTGGGAGGATAATGCCGAGAGTGGAGTGCGCCTGGGCGAAATCGGGCGCCAGCTTAAGAGCGTGCCGCGCATAGCGCTCGGACTTTGCAAGGACCGCAATCAAGGCCTCGGTCCCGTTAGGCTCGTTGTAAGTCGACTCCGCAAGTGCCGCCCATGCCGGGGCATAATTCGGGTCGAGGCTGATCGCGTCGCGCAGCAAATTGGAAGCGGTCGCGGCTACGAAGCGGTTGCGGGTCCGGATCAGCGCGCGTGCGGTGAGATAGAGATTATAGGCCTCGCCGTTGGTGACGAGCGGCCCGGTAAGAGCCGGAGCTCGCACCAACTTGCGCCGAAGCGCGCCGGCAATGGCGCCGCCTATCCGCTGCTGGATGGCGAAGATGTCGTCGAGCTTGCCGTCGTAACTGTCCGACCACAGCCGGATGCCGTCGCTGGCCCGGACCAAATTGGCGTTGACGCGGACCTGGTCGCCCTGCCGGCGAACGCTGCCTTCCACCACATAATCGACGTCGAGGCGGCGCGCGACGTCGCGGACGTCGGGATCCTTCCCGAACTCGCTTGACGAGGCGCGGCCGGCGACCCGGAACTGCGGTTCGCGCGACAGCTGGCCGAGGATTTCCTCGCCGATCCCTTCGGCGAAATAAGGGTCGCCGCTCGACAGGTTGCGGAACGAGAGCACCGCGATCGAGGCGGGCGCGGCGTCGGCGGGGCCGAAGCGGGGCCAGGCGAAGGCGAGCGCGACGGCGATCAGGGCGAGGCCGAGCAGTGCAGCGGCCGCCACCCTCGTCTTGGCCTTTCCTGCTGCGCTTTTGGCCGGCGCAACTTCCGGCCGCTCGACGAGGCTGTAGCCGACCCGCGGCACGGTCTCGATGGCGAACGGCTCGGGCGAAAAATCCTTGGCGAGATGGCGCAGCGCGACGATGCAGCGGTTGATCGCGTCGTCGCCGACGATCCTTCCGTCCCAGCATTGCTCGATCAACCGATCTCGCGACACCACGTCGGGCCGTGCCGAGGCGAGCGCGACCAGCACTTGGGCCACGCGCGGCTCGAGTTCGCGGCGCTCGCCGTTCATGCCGACCTCGCGACGGGCAGGGCTGACTCGCAGCCCGCCAAGATCGAAATCGCCCGTTTCCGCCAGATCGATCCGGCCCGCCCGCAACTCTGGGTCGAATTCCGCCATCATCGGCATCCCATCACCAAAACATCGGCTCGCCAACCTAGCTGTTCGCTCCGGCTTTGTCTTTAATCGCAACTAACAAAGTCAGGGGAGTGGTAAAATGT
>JBKJYX010000161.1:0-8494 GCA_046715575.1 Sphingomicrobium sp.
AATGGCCTGACGCGCACCCACATGAAGCGGCGGCTGCTCGATCAGCTCGCCCAAAAGCACGACTTTCAAGTGCCGCTGTCGATGGTCGATGCCGAATTCCAGAACATCATGCAGCAGTTGCGCCACGAGGCGAGCCAAGAGGACGATCCCAAAGCCGCGCTGGTCGAGATCGAAAAGGACTCCGCCGAATATCGGGATATCGCCGAGCGCCGGGTGCGCCTCGGCCTGTTGCTGTCGGAAATCGGCCAGGCCAACGGCATCGAGGTCAGCGAGCAGGAAATGAACCGGCTGATCGGGCAGGCGGCCTCGCAGTACCAGGGCAAGGACCGCGAGCGCTTCATCCAATATATCCAGCAGGAGCCGATGGCCGCCGCCCAGCTGCGCGCGCCCTTGTATGAGGACAAGGTCGTCGATTTCCTCTTCTCGAAGGCCGAGGTCAGCGAGCGCACCGCCAGCCGGGCAGAGATCGAAGCCGATCTCGAGAGCGAAGAGGGCCATGTCCACGGTCCCGGCTGCGGCCATGATCATGTGAAGGCGGTAAAGGCCAAGGGCGCCAAGAAGACTACCAAGCCCAAGGACAAGGCGTCGGCGAAGAAGGCCGACATCGTGGAAGCCAAATCGGCTGCTCCCGAGCCGGCCAAGTCCTTGAAGAGCGCGCCGGCGAAAAAGGCCGCGGCCAAGGTGCCTGCGAAGAAGGCGTCAAAGACAAAGTAAGTGACCAATGGGGGGTCAATGACCGCGCAATCTCAACCGCGCATTGCCGTATTGCTGCCCTGCTTCAACGAAGCAGCGACGATCGCGGCGACGGTCGAGGGATTTCGCGCCGCGCTGCCGTCCGCCGAGGTCTACGTCTTCGACAACAATAGCAGCGACCGCACGCGTGAGATCGCCACCGCGGGCGGTGCCGTAGTGCGATCCGAGCGGCAGCAGGGCAAAGGCCATGTCGTGCGTCGCATGTTCGCCGACATCGACGCCGACGTGTACGTGATGGCGGACGGCGACCTGACCTATGATCCTCAATCCGCGCAAGCGATGGTCGACCTGCTCCTGGCCGAGCAATTGGACATGGTGGTCGGCACCCGCAAACATCAGGAAAAAGACGCCTATCGCGGCGGCCATGTGCTTGGGAACAAGCTGTTCACCGGCATCCTTGCGGGACTGTTTGGCCGCAGCTTTTCGGATATTTTCTCAGGCTACCGCGTGTTTTCGCGGCGCTTCGTCAAGAGCTTTCCGGTGCTTTCGTCGGGGTTCGAGATCGAAACCGAGATCAGCGTCCACGCGCTCGAGCTGCGGATGCCGGTGGGGGAGGTCGAGACCGTCTACGCGTCGCGCCCCGAGGGGTCGGAATCAAAGCTTTCCACTTACGGCGACGGCTGGAAAATCCTGAAGACCATCGCCACGCTCTACCGGATCGAGCGGCCGGTTCTCTTCTTCGGCCTGATCGGCGCGGTGCTGCTGATCGCGGCGCTGATCCTGTCGGTGCCGCTGATCGTCACCTACCTCGATACCGGCCTGGTGCCGCGCGTGCCGACCGCGATCCTGATCACCGGCATGGCGATCATCGCCGTGCTGTGCTTTTTTGCCGGGCTGATTCTCGACACCGTCACTCGCGGCCGCCGCGAGATGCGCCGGCTCGCTTACCTCGCTTTGCCGGCGCCGGGCAGCGCATAACTGTAGAAGTTTTGCATCACTCGGTGCGAATTGTGTCGGTTCAGTGACTCATCGGCTTCCACCGCCGTGGCGTCTGCCTTATCCTCATAATGTCTTCCGTGGCGCGTACCGTCGCGGACAACAGGGGGAAAAGATATGAAGCGGGTGGAAATCGCTCTTCGTGCCGGCGCTGCACTGGCGGCCATCGTTGCCGGTTCGACCGGCGCCCAGGCGCAAAGCACGCTGCCGCCGGCGGATGTGGCCGAAGCCCAGGCCGCGCCGTCGAACGAAGCCGCCGAGGGGGGTGAAATCGTCGTTACCGGGTCGCGCATCCGCCGTGATCCGCTGGCCCAGGACGCGCCGATCATCTTCGTCGACCAGGCTGACATCGCCAAGACCGGCCTTAACTCGATCAATGACGTTCTCCAGCGGCTGCCGAGTTCGGGCGGCGGCCTCAGTTCCAAGTTCAACAATTCCGGCAACCTCGGCAATCCGCCCGACGGCGGCGGCGTCGGCGCCGGTGCCGCCGAAATCGACCTTCGCTATCTCGGTTCCCGCCGCGTCCTCGTGCTCGTAGACGGTCTTCGCTACGTCAACGGCGCGTCGGCCAGCGGCGTGCCCGGCTCGACCGACCTCAATTCGATCCCCGAAAGTGCGGTCGAGCGGATCGAAGTGCTGCAGGACGGCGCCTCGGCCATCTATGGCTCGGACGCGATCTCCGGCGTCGTCAATATCATCACCAAGCGGCGCCAGAAGGGGGTCATTGCTTCGGCCCAATTCGGCACTTACCAGCAAGGCGACGGCGGTTCGCAGAATTACCAGCTGAGCTGGGGCAATGGGGGAGATGGGCCCCTGCAGGTCGTCGTCGGCGCCAGTTATGTGAAGCAGAGTCCGATCTGGACCGCCGATCGCGCCATATCCCGTTTTCCCGAGCCTTATGAAACCCAGTGCGTGGCCACGAGCTGCTCAAGCTATACGCCGAACGGTCGCTACACGGGATCGATTTTCCTTGGCTCGAATGCGACGTTGATCGCGCCCGTGCTCGGCCGGGCCTCGACGCCTGCCGACTTCCGGACGTTCGCCAGTCCGGCCGACCGGTTCAACTTCGGACCTTTCAACTATCTCCAGGTTCCGCTCGACCGGCTCGGTGTGTTCGGAAATCTCAGATATGAGCTGGCCGACAATCTGAACTTTTCGGCCAAAGCGATCTATAACCAGCGCAAGTCGAAGAATCAGGCCGCGCCGCTTCCGTTTGGTTTTGGACCTACCGTGGGTTTAACCCCGGTTCTGAACGCCATCGTCGTCAGTGCGACGAACCCGTTCAACCCGTTCGGCGTCGATTTAGGCGGCGCCAACAACAACGTGAGCGCGGTATTCCGGCGCTTTGTCGAAGGCGGCCCACGCCGGTTCCATCAGACGGTCGACACGACCTATGGCGTCGCCACCCTCGACGGCGAGCTGGATCTAGGCGGGCGGAACTGGTTCTGGGACGTCAATGCGGCCTATGGCCGCAACAAGGCCGAGCAAGACATGTTCGGCAATATCAACTCCAGCCTGCTCGCCCAGGCACTTGGTCCGATTGCCGGCTGCACCGCCCCATGCGTGCCCTTCAACTTTTTCGGCGGCGCCGGCTCCATCACCCAGCCGATGTTGGACTTCGTGATGTTCGAACAGAACGACAGCAGCGAGCAATCGACCTGGAACCTTTCCGGCAATTTGTCGGGTAGCCTGTTCGAGCTTCCGGGCGGTCCCCTCGGCCTCGCCGTCGGTGTCGAATATCGCAAGCTCAAAGGCCGCTTTGATCCAGATCCGGTGGTCGCGGCGGGATTCAGCTCCGACATTCCGGCCCAGCCGACCAGGGGCAGTTACAACGTCAAAGAGGCTTATGCGGAGCTGCTTGCGCCGTTGCTCGCCGACCTGCCGTTCGCCAACCTGCTCGAGCTGGAAGGCGCGGTTCGCTTTTCCGATTATTCGACGTCGGGCTCGACAACCAATTTCAAGGCGGGCGTCAATTGGAAGCCGATCCGGGACCTTCGCTTGCGCGGCACCTTCGCCGAAGGTTTTCGCGCACCGTCGATTGGCGAGCTGTTCGGAACCCAGTCGCGTTTCGACGAGAACATGGACGATCCCTGCTCGTCGCACGCTGGCAATCTGGCTCCCCGGCGCTTTGCCAACGATGCCGAGATTCGCGCAGCGTGCATCGCTGCGGGTGTACCTGCAAACGGCAGCTATCAGCAGGCCAACGCCCAGATTTCGGTGAGTACCGGCGGCAATGAGGCCCTCGATCCGGAAACCTCGCGAAGCTGGGTCTTCGGCGGCGTTTACAGCCCGTCCTGGCTTCCGCGCTTCTCGGTCGAGGCCAATTGGTACAAAATCAGGGTCGAGGGCGCGATCCAGGCCATCCCGCGTCCTACGACAGTGCTGAACTGCTTGCTGACCAATGATCCCGCAACCTGCGCTTTGGTCACGCGGGTCAACGGCGAGCTGACCGAAGTCCAGGGCTTCCTTCAGAATATCGCCGCGATCAAGACCAAGGCGATCGACGTCAATCTCGCCTATCGCGGCGTCGAAACCAGCATGGGCAAGCTTGGTTTCACCTGGAACAACACTTTCCTTCGCAATTTTGACGTGATTGTTCCTGGTACCACCGGGACCCAGCTGCTTAGCCGGGAGGGCACCCAGGTGGGCGCTCCGGCCCAGGCATTTCCCAAACATAAGTCGGTTGGGATTGTCGACTACGATGGAACCAATTTCGGCGCGAGCCTCACCGGCCGCTATGTCTCCAAGCTCAGGGAGGTGGGCGGCAACGTCATGAAATCGGTGTTCTATACCGATCTTCAGCTGCGCTGGTTCGCGCCGAGCTTCGCCGACAATTTCGGCTTCACGCTTGGTGTGAACAATTTGTTCAAGACCAAGACTCCCGGGTGCGTGACCTGCGAGTCCAACAATTTCTCCCAGGCAGCGCATGATGTTCCCGGGCGCTATTTCTACGCCCGGGCGACCGTCAAGATGTAGCTAGTCGCTACTGGTCAAAGTGGAGAAGGGAGGCCGCCTAACCGCGGCCGCCCTTTTTCTTGTGCGCCAACGGCGGCTTGAACCTTCCAGCGTTTGCCCCGATGTATGCTTCGAGCAACACAAGGGACCCGCGCATCACCATGGACCATCAAGACATCGCTTCGCAGCTCGTGCCCATCGTCATCGAGCAATCCAACCGGGGGGAACGCAGCTTCGACATCTATTCGCGGCTGCTGCGCGAGCGGATCATCTTCGTCACCGGCGCGGTCGAGGATCACATGGCCTCACTGATCACCGCCCAGCTCCTGTTTCTCGAATCCGAGAACCCGAAGAAGGACGTGTTCATGTACATCAACTCGCCGGGCGGCGTGGTCACCGCCGGCCTCGCGATCCACGACACCATGCAATATATCCGGCCCAAGGTCGGCACGGTGTGCATCGGCCAGGCGGCGTCGATGGGTAGCTTCCTGCTCGCCGCCGGTGAGCCGGGGATGCGGGTCGCGCTCGCCAACAGCCGGATCATGGTCCACCAGCCGTCGGGCGGCGCCCAGGGCATGGCTTCGGACATCGAGATCCAGGCGCGCGAGATCCTGCGCATGCGCCAGCGCCTGAATGAGCTCTACGCCAAATATACCGGCCAGAAGATCGAGGCGATCGAGCTGGCGATGGATCGCGACAAATTCCTCGAGGCCGACGAGGCCAAGGAATTCGGGATCATCGACGAGGTATTCGACAAGCGGCCCGAGAGCGGCGAGGGTGACACGACGGGGGCGGCCGCCATCACGCCGGCCTAACCGCCACGCCGGGGGCCCGTATGAAGACAGTCATGCTGGCCATTGCGGTCTTGCTGGTGGTGGCCGCCCCAGCGCCGGCCCAAACGCTCGACGTTCGCGCCGGGCGGCTCATCGATCCCGCGACAGCCACGGTCCTGGTCGATCAGCGAATCCGCATCGTCAGTGGCAAGTTGGTGTCGGTAACGCCCTGGCGCCCGACAGCGGACGATCGCGCGGTGGTCGACTGGTCCGGTTTCACCGTCCTGCCGGGCTTGATCGACCTCCACACCCACCTCGCCGACGGCTTTGGCCAGTCGAGCGACCCGGCCGAACCGCTCAAGCACAGCGAGGCAGCGACCATCCTCAAGGGCGCGGAAGCGGCGCGAACCATGCTTCGCGCTGGCTTCACTACCGTGCGCGACGTCGGCGTCTACCGTGGCCTGACCGATGTCGCATTGCGCGACGCGATCGCGCGGGGCTCGGTCGACGGCCCGCGGATGTTCGTCGCCGGCGCCTACATCACGATTCCCGGTGGCGGAGGGGCGCTGACCGGCTTGAAGCCCGGGGTTCGGCCGCCTGCCGCGTTCCGCGTTGGCGAGGTTCGCAACGTCAACCAGGCTCGCGAGCGCGTCCGATACATTCTCGACCATGGCGCGGACTTCATCAAATTGATCGCTACAGGCGCGGTGCTGGCGATGGGCAGCGAACCCGGAGCGCTCGAATTGTCGCCAGCGCAGATGAAGGCGGGGTGTGACGAGGCCAAGCTGCGCAACAGCTATTGCATCGCCCACGCGCACGGCGCCGGAGGCATCAAGGCCGCCATTCACGCCGGCGCGCGCACCATCGAGCACGCCAGTTATCTCGACGCCAAGGGCATCGCGCTGGCCAAGTCCAAGGGCGTGTGGCTCGACATGGACATCTTCAACGGCGACTGGATTGAGGAGGTCGGCACCAAGGAGGGCTGGCCGGCGGAATATCTGCGCAAGAACCGGGAAACCACCGACATCCAGAGGCGTAACTTCGCCGCGGCGGTGAAGGCCGGAGCAAGACTGACGTTCGGGACCGACGCTGGGGTCTATCCGTACGGAATGGGCGGACGGCAGTTCGCCTACATGGTCCGCTTCGGGATGACGCCGATGCAGGCCATTCAGTCGGCGACCAGCGAAGCGGCCCGGGCGCTCGGCAAGGAAGGTTCGGTTGGCTCGATCGCACCTGGTGCCTGGGGCGACTTTGTCGCGGTGCGAGGTGACCCCCTCAACAACGTCAGCGCTCTCGAGCGGATTGACGGGGTGATCAAGGAGGGCAAGCTGGTCCGCTAGACGTAATTATTTGGCGAGTTTAATGTTCCCCTATTGTTCTCGATGAACAAAGCGTATACACAACCTCATCCACGAGGCGGAGCTCGGGCGCCGCATTGACGAAAGGATGAAGGTCATGTCAGCGCAGCTCAAGGTCGTCGCAACGGGTTTGGATTCGGGCAATATGGATAGGCAAAAGGCGCTCGAGGCAGCGCTCGCGCAGATCGACCGGGCATTCGGCAAGGGCTCGGCGATGAAGCTCGGCAGCCGCGAGAAGATGGAGATCGAAACGCCCTCCACCGGCAGCCTCGGCCTCGACATTGCGCTGGGCGTCGGCGGCTTGCCGCGCGGGCGGGTGGTCGAGATTTACGGCCCCGAAAGCTCCGGCAAGACGACGCTCGCCCTGCACGCCATCGCCGAAGCGCAAAAGATCGGCGGCAGCGCCGCGTTCGTCGATGCCGAGCATGCGCTCGACCCGTCCTATGCCAAGAAACTGGGCGTCGACATCGATGAGCTGATCGTGTCGCAGCCCGACACCGGCGAGCAGGCGCTCGAGATCGTCGATACGCTGGTGCGCTCGAACGCCATCGACGTGCTGGTCATCGACTCGGTCGCGGCGCTGGTACCGCGGGCCGAGATCGAAGGCGAGATGGGCGACAGCCATGTCGGCTTGCAGGCGCGCCTGATGAGCCAGGCACTGCGCAAGCTGACCGGATCGATCAGCCGCTCGCGCTGCACGGTCATTTTCATCAACCAGGTGCGGATGAAGATCGGCGTCATGTACGGCAATCCCGAGACTACCACCGGCGGCAACGCGCTCAAATTCTACGCCTCGGTCCGCCTCGATATCCGCCGCATCGGCCAGATCAAGGACCGCGACGACATCGTCGGCAACACGACCCGGGTGAAAGTGGTCAAGAACAAGGTCGCGCCGCCGTTCAAGCAGGTCGAGTTCGACATTATGTACGGCGAAGGCATCTCCAAGGTCGGCGAGATTCTCGACCTCGGCGTCAAGGCCGGCCTGGTCGAGAAATCCGGCGCCTGGTTCAGCTATGACTCGGTGCGCATCGGCCAGGGCCGCGAGAATTCCAAAATCTACCTCAAGGAGAATCCCGAGGTCGCGCAGCGGATCGAGAACGCCATTCGCGGCCGCACCGACGAGGTCGCCGAGGCCCTGATGATCGGCGCCGACGAGCCCGAGGAAACAGGCGGAAGCGACCCGATCGAGGCGTAAGCGCTTCCCCACCCACCGCTGCGCGGCGAGTCTCTCCCTCTTCCGCGCGCGGATGGGGAGGGGCGGGCTCCCAATTTTTCGGTCCTTAGAATTCCGGTGGCGGACAAGGCTCGGCCGGCTCGCGTTGCTCGACTCCGCCGAACAATCGCTTGGGCTCGGTCGCCAGGACGATCAGGAAGCCCAGCGCGGCGCAAATCGCCATGCCCCACAGGAACGGCAGCGGGGTGCCGTCGAATGCCTGGCCGATCAGCAGGCCGATCAGGGACCCGCCGATGGTCCCGACCACTCCCTGGACCGACGAGGCGGTGCCGGCGATCGGTCCCATATGTTCCATCGCCAGCGTGCCGATGTTCGACGAGGTGAAGGCGAAGCAGGCCATCGCCAGGCCCTGCAATATAATGAACAGGGCCAGGCTCTCGCCGCCCGCCGCGCCGATCGCCGCATGGACCGCGGTGACCAGCGCGAAGGCCGCGGCGCCGCCATGCCCGACGAGCCGCAAGCCGAAGCGCCCGACGATTTTCGAG
>JBKJYX010000162.1:0-15295 GCA_046715575.1 Sphingomicrobium sp.
GTCGAAATGCCGCCGGCCACGCCGCCCGAATGGTTGGCGAGGAAAAGCGGGTTGCCGTCCGGGCCGGAGCGCATCTCGTCGGCCGCCTCCCGGCCCGTGCCGCGGGCCGCGGCGAAGCCATCGCCGATTTCGACGCCCTTGACAGCGTTGATCGACATCATTGCGGCGCCGAGGTCCGCGTCGAGCTTGCCGTACACCGGCGCGCCCAGGCCTGCCGGAACACCCGAAGCAACGCATTCGGCGACCGCTCCCAGCGAATCGCCGTCCTTGCGCGCCGCGTCGAGACTGCTCGCCCAGCGCTCTGCCGCCTTCGGATCGGGGCAGAAGAAGGGGTTGGCGTCGATGGCGGCAGCGTCGAACGCGCCGCGATCGACCGGATCGCCGCCAAGCTCGACCAGATAAGCCGTGATCCGCACGTCGGCGACGATCAGCCTTGCGATCGCGCCGGCGGCCACCCGCATCGCGGTCTCCCGCGCCGAGCTTCGGCCGCCGCCGCGCCAGTCGCGCACGCCGTACTTGGCGTCGTACACATAATCGGCGTGGCCCGGCCGGTACGCGGCCTCGATCTCCTCATAGTCCCTGACGCGTGCGTCCACATTGTCGATCTGGAGCGAGACGGGCGTACCGGCTGTGCGGCCTTCGAAGGTGCCCGAAAGGATGCGGACCGTGTCGGGCTCGCGCCTTTGGGTCGTGTGCCGCGACGTACCCGGGCGGCGCCGGTCGAGCCACGGCTGGATGTCCGCTTCGGTCAGCGGGAGGCCCGGAGGGCAGCCGTCGAGGACGCCGCCGATGGCCGGGCCATGGCTTTCGCCCCAGGTAGTGAGGCGCAGCACACGGCCGAAGCTGTTGACGCTCATCGCGGCTCGATCGTCGCGCCGAGCGAGCGCATCAGGGGGACGAATCCGGGAAAGCTGGTGTTGATCATTTCCGCCTGGTCGACTTCGACCGGCTGCCGCGCTGCGAGCCCGAGGACGAGGAACGCCATCGCCAGCCGGTGATCGCCATGGGTGCTAACCCGGCCACCACCGGGCGGGGGGCCGCCGCAACCTTCCACGATCAAGCTGTCTCCATCCGCGTGCGCTCGTACGCCGCACATCTGCAGCCCTGCGAGCACGCCGGCAAGCCGGTCGCTTTCCTTCACCTGAAGCTCGGCGAGGCCATGCATGACGGTGGTGCCGGATGCGCAGGCCGCGGCGACGGCGAAGATCGGATATTCGTCGATCATTCTTGGAGCGAGCGCGGCCGTCAATTCCACTGCTGTAAGTGCGCTCGCCCGGGCCGTGAAATCGGCGACCATTTCCCCCCCATGCTCGCGTGGATTGGAAACGGCGAAGGCCGCACCCATCGAACCCAGCACTTCGAACAGGCCGGCACGAAGCGGGTTTGTAAGGACGTTCCTGACTGTCACGTCGGATCCCGGCGTGATGAGGGCGGCGACAAGTGGGAATGCGGCAGACGAAGGGTCCCCCGGGACCCCCACCCTCGTACCTCGCAGGTTCCTAGGACCGTCCAGGCGAACTCTGCGGCCGGACCCGACATCCTCGACGTCGACGCCCACGCCGAAGGCTCGCAGCATCCGTTCCGTATGATCACGCGACGGCGCGGCTTCGAAGACCTCGACCGCGCCGGTAGCTCTCAAGCCCGCCAGTAGGACCGCAGACTTCACTTGGGCCGAGGGGTGGGGGCTCTCAAAGCTGATCCCTTGCAGCCCTCCTCCCGAAACCGTCACAGGCAGCAGCGGTCCGCCCCCGATCTGGGCTCCCATCCTCCTCAGCGGCTCGATGACTCGCGCCATCGGCCGTCGCCGCAAGGAGTCATCCCCGTCGAACGTGGCGGTCAGCCGGAACCCGGCAGCCGCTCCCATCAGCAGCCGGACCGCAGTGCCCGCATTGCCGCAGTCGATTGGCTGCGTCGGGGACCGCCACTCGCAGCCTCGGACGGTCCACCTCCCGGGCGCGTCGCGGATTGCAGTAGCGCCGAAGGCAGCAATCGCTTCTGCCGTGCGAAGCACGTCGTCACTCTCGAGCAGCCCCCCGACCTGGGTCTCTCCATCGGCCATCGACCCAAGGATCAGTGCGCGATGGGAGATCGACTTGTCGCCAGGCGCAGCGACGCTGCCGACGAGCGGACCGCCGGCGCGGCTGAATAGATCGGGCATGGCTGTTGCGTTCATCGCGCATGCGGTTGAGGATGACTGCGCGTAAATCAAGTGCGCGATCATATGGGGGCGCTTGCAAGCCGGCAGATCAGCCGAGTAACTATCTCACAGGTTTTGGGCCCTCTTCGGCCCTATTGGGACGCCTTTGCACCTTTTCTGTCGAAGGGAACGATTTCACCCCCGACACGCAACAGGTCAATATGGTCGCTCCACCATTGCGCCATCTCGACCCGCTCCGGCCAATGCGTTCCCCGATGATAGACTGCGCGTACCTGATTTCTATCGGCGTGTGACAACGCCCGCTCGATCGCGTCAAGGTTCCACTTGCCGGTTTCATTCAGCAACGATGAGGCTGTCGAACGAAAGCCGTGCGCTGTCATTTCGTTGGAGCCATAGCCCATGCGACGCAACGCGCCGTTTATCGCGTTTTCGCTCATCGGCTTCAGCGGCGAGCCGAGCTTTGGGAAAATATAGCGGCCGTCCCCGCTCAACTCTTGTGCTTCCCGTAGAATCGCGAGCGCCTGCCGGGAGAGCGGCACACGGTGCGGCTGGCGTTGCTTCATGCGAGCCGCCGGTATTGTCCAAACGGCCTTATCAAAGTCGATCTCCCTCCACTCGGCCTGCCGGATTTCTCCCGGCCGCTGAAATACGTGGGGAGTAAAGCGCAGCGCCAGCTTCGACACAGGCTGCCCGGAATAGGCGCCGATTGCCCGCAACAATGCACCGAAAGCGAACGGATCGGTGATCGCAGAATGATGCTTCGCCGCCGGAGACACCAGCGCCCCTTGCAACGGCTGGGCGGGATCGACGGCAGCCCGCGCCGTCGCAACCGCATAGCGAAATACCCGGCTGGAAAAGGAACGCAACCTCCGGGCCGTTTCTCGATGGCCGGCCCTTTCGGACTTCCGCAATACGCCAAGCAACTCATGCGGGCTAATCTCGGCGACGGGGCGCGACCCTAAAGAGGGGGCTAGCTTTAAAAGCAGCCAGCGCGTCTTGCTGATAGTAACGTCTGCCCGCCCTTCGGCCTCCATCTTGTCGATATACTCTTCGGCGATCGCGCCGAATGTGTTCGCGCTGGCGATGCGACGAGCGACGCTGGCTTTCCGTTTGGCCACGGCGGGATCGCTACCCGATTGGACCGCCCGTCGTGCATCGTCCCGCTTGGAGCGGGCATCCTTTAAGCTAATTTCGGGATAAGCCCCGAGCGAGAGTTTCTTTTCCTTCCCGTTCACACGAAATTTAAAGCGCCACAATTTCGAGCCGGCCGACGTAACGAGAAGATAGAGACCCTTCTCGTCCGTCAGCTTCCGGTCGCGCTCGCTTGGCCTTGCCAGTCGAATGGCTGTGTCGGTGAGTGCCATTTCTCGCCTTTCCCAACCGCATCAAAAAACCGCTTGGCGAAAAGGCCCCCAAAAAGGCCCCCAATTTAATCCGGCTATCAGCGAACGCCGGCAACCGAACGCGGACAATGCGAGAGGTAAACTACCGGATTTCCGGGGCTTTTTCAACCCAAGGACAAGCGTTGGCGAACGGAGAGATGGTGCCCAGGAGAGGACTCGAACCTCCACGCCCTTGCGAGCGCCAGCACCTGAAGCTGGTGCGTCTACCAATTCCGCCACCTGGGCACAGGAACCAACTTTTTGGCAGGGGGGCGACCTAAGTGGCGGCCCGATCCTTGTCAATGAAGCGCCAATCGCTCACCAGTCGGGCCAATTTCGACCCCAAGCCCGCCCTCCCGCTTGTCAACGCCGAGCGAGGGGAGCTAGGGCAGCCGCGATGTTGGAGCGCGCGGAAGAGCTGGTCACGGTGTTCGGGGGCAGCGGATTCATCGGCCGCTACGTGTGCGAGTTGCTGATGCAGAGCGGCGTCCGAATACGCGTCGCGACGCGCCAGCCACGCCTCGCCCACCACCTCCAGCCGTTGGGCCAGGTCGGCCGATTGGGCTTCGTTCGCGCCGACATTCTCGACGCCAGGAGCGTTGCCCACGCGGTCGAAGGAGCGACCTCGGTGATCAACCTCATCGGCGTGCTCAAGGGTCATTTCCAGGCAGTCCATGTGACCGGCGCCAAGCACATCGCCGAAGCCGCCCGGGACACCGGCGCGTCGTCGCTGGTCCACATCTCGGCGATCGGCGCCGATCCCCAGTCGCCGTCCGCATACGGCCGGTCCAAAGGCGACGGCGAGCTCGCGGTCCGCGCCGCATTCCCGGCAGCTACCATCGTTCGCCCGTCGCTGGTGTTCGGGCCCGAAGACCAGCTCACCAACCGCTTCGCAGGTCTGGCCAACCTGCCATTCCTGCCGGTTATCGCCCCACAGCGCCGCTTCCAGCCGGTCTATGTCCGTGACCTCGCCGCTGCGATCGCCAGGGCGGCGCTCGATCCCCGCCAGCATGGCGGCACGACCTATGAAATCGGCGGCCCGCAGGTGCTGACGATGCGCGAGCTTAATGCGGCGGTCCTCGAGGCCAGCGGCCAATCGACCGAACTCATCGACATGCCCGATTTTGTGGCATCGTTGCTGTCGCGCGTCGGCTGGCTCCCGGGATCGCCGCTGACTCGCGACCAGTGGCTGATGCTCCAGCGCGACAATGTGCCCGCGCCAGGCGCGCCCGGGCTCGAGGCATTCGGGATCAAGCCGACGCCGTTGGGCGCAGTCGCCCACGAATGGCTGCGCCGCTTCCAGAAAGGTGGCCGCTTCCACAAGGGCGGGCGCTTCGGCGGCCGCCGATTCAATTTGACGGCCGCCCCCTAGACCGTGCCGATCCTGCTCCTCGTCATCCTGCTCGGCATCGTCGAGGGCGTGACCGAATATTTGCCCGTCTCCTCAACCGGCCATTTGATCCTGGCGACGGAGTTGCTCGGCTTTCGGGCGGACGAATGGGCGCTGTTCAACATCGCCATCCAGCCGGGCGCGATCCTCGCCATCGTGGTCCTCTACTGGCGCACCTTCCGGGACGTGCTCATCGGCCTGTTCCAAAAGAGGCCGAGCGCCATCGCGTTCGTCCGCAACCTGGCGGTCGGGTTCCTGCCGGCGGTCGTGCTCGGCCTCGCGCTTGGCAACTATGTCGAGCTGCTGCTCGGCAATGCGGTAGTCGTCGCCTGGGCGCTGATCATCGGCGGCATCGCCATCCTGGTGGTCGAGAAGTTCGCCCGCACGCGTGAAGCGGGCGGGGTCGCGGGCGTCTCCTTGAAGCAATCGGCGATGATCGGGCTGGTCCAGTGCCTGGCGATGATTCCCGGAGTGAGCCGCTCGGGCGCGACCATCCTCGGCGCGATGAGCTTCGGGGTCGACCGCAAGACCGCCGCCGAGTTCAGCTTCTTCCTCGCCGTGCCGACGCTGGCCGGCGCCACAGCGTTGCAAATGTTCAAGCATTGGAACGAGATTCCGGACGGCCAGCTGGCGTGGATCGGACTGGGCAGCCTGGTCTCGTTCGTGGTCGCGGTCATCGTCGTCAAGGCCTTCATCTCGATCATCACCCGCTTCGGCTTCGCGCCGTTCGCCTGGTACCGGATCGTCGCCGGCGGCGCGGCGGTGGTTTGGCTCGGCATGCGGTGATTTATCTGACGCTCAAGAAATGCTAAGCTCTTCATCTCTAAGGCGATGATCGAGTCTTGAGGAATAAGGCGATGCGCGCGTTCAAGTTCATCCTTCTCCTCGCATTGGTAGCGAGCCCGGCGCTGGCGCAGAATAGGGCCGCGCCTCCGGCAGAGACGATTGTTGTCCCGCCCGAGCTCACAGACCCGGCGATGGCCGATCGGCTCGGCGGCATGATGCAGGCCCTGTCGAAGGCGTTCCTCAACTTGCCGGTGGGCGAGATCGCGGCGGCCGCCGAGGGCCGGCCAGTGACAAACGCCGACCGCGGGCGAACCATCCGCGACCTGGGCCGCAAACAAGACCCGAATTTCGAGCGCAACCTCGACCGCGACCTCGCGGCGAGCCGGGTAACCATGCAGGCAACCATGAAGGCCTTCGCAACCGCGCTGCCGGCGATGATGAAGGGCCTGACCGAAGCCGGCCGCGCGCTCGAACAAGCGACCGCCAACCTGCCGTCGCCGGTTTATCCGAAACGATAGCGACGCCGCCTAGACGCCCGCGCTCCTCGCGCTAAAGCTGCCCACTCATGTGGCAGCTGTTTCAATTCCCGCTGTGCCCGTTCTCGCGCAAGGTCCGGCTAGTGCTCGCCGAAAAGGGCATCGGGCACGAGCTGGTGCGCGAAAACCCTTGGGAGCGCCGCGACGAGTTCATGGACCTCAATCCGGCCGGCGAGACCCCGGTGATGGTCGATCCCGAGGGCGGCATCACGCTCATCGGCAGCCAGCCGATCGTCGAATATTTCGAGGAGACGGTTGAGCGCATGCCGATGATCCATGGCAATGCGATCCTGCGCGCCGAGATCCGCCGCCTCGCCATATGGTTCGACGAAAAGCTCTTCCGCGAGGTCGTCGAGCCGCTGATGAATGAGCGCATGAGGAAACGGCTGGTCAGCCGCGAATCCCCCGACACCCGCGTGCTGCGCGACGCGATGCGGATCGCCAACGGTCATTTGGATTATGTCGATTATTTACTCGACCACCGCCGCTGGCTGGCCGGGCCGGGCCTGAGCCTCGCCGACTTCACCGCCGCGGCGCATCTGTCTGTGGTCGATTACTTGGGTGCGCTCGACTGGCGCGGGCACAAGCAGACCAAGGACTGGTACGCCGTCATGAAGTCGCGGCCCTGCTTCCGGCCCCTGCTCGGCGAGCGGATGGAAGTCATCGTGCCGCCGGCCCACTACGACAAGGTCGATTTCTAGCGGCTTGGAGGGATCGGCCGGAGCTTGAAGCTGGTCATTTTGGTGCCAAAGTCGCACTGGAACGAGCGGCGTTGCTTGCCGTCGTCGACGGTCCCCCAGACGATGATCTTGCTGATGCTGCGCTGCTCGACGTCGATAATGTGGACCGCTCCATATTGGGCAGCGTGAATTTCGCATACCCGCCTCGCCTCCGGATTTAAATCCGCGTTGCTCCGAGGTTGGCCACGAACCCCTTGGGCGGCGAGGCTTGCAGCACTCATGGCCATGCTGGCGACGCACCCGCCAAGCACCAGGGCGCTCGCCGCCAAAGGCACGATCAGCAGCGGCCTCATGAGGCGGTCGCGGCGACCAGATAGTTGAGCCGCAGGTCCTCGCTCAGCTGCAATCCGCGGGTCGGCGACCAGGCGATGCCCTCGGTGTCGCAACAATTGAGGCCGGCTTTTGCGAGTAGTTGCTCCAGGCGCTCGGGCGGGATGAACTTGTTGAATTCGTGCGTGCCCTTGGGGATGCGGCCAAAGCCTTCGGCCAAAGTGATGGTCAGCAGTTTCGACCATTCGGTGCGGTTGGGAGTCGACAGGATCATAAGGCCGCCGGGCGCCAGCCGCCGGGCCAGCGCTGCGATGAACGCCTGCGGGTCGGCGACGTGCTCGATGACTTCTAGCGAGGTGATGAGGTCGAACCGCCCGTCGATGTCCTCGACCGCCGCCGCGCGATAGTCGATCGCTAGACCCTGCCGCGCGGCATGGTCTCGCGCGACATCGATCAGCTCGGGCGCGGCATCGATCGCGGTGACCGCGGCCCCCAGCCGGGCAAGCGGCTCGGCCAGCAGCCCGGCGCCGCAGCCGACGTCCAGAGCGGTCTTGCCCTCCAGCGGCCGGCGGCTGTGCTCGTCCAATGACCAGTGCTGGTTGATGCGGTCGCGGATGTAGCCGAGCCGCACCGGGTTCAATTTGTGCAGCATCGCCGACGCGCCGTCGGGATCCCACCAGTCGCCAGCCAGCTTCGCGAACTGCTCGACCTCTTCGGTGACTACGCTTGTCTTAGCCATGCGCGCTTCCTAACAGTCCGCGCTTCGAAGCCCAAGGAGCCGCATGGCCCGTATCGTGATGAAATTCGGCGGCACGTCGATGGCCGGCATCGAGCGCATCCGCCACGTCGCCGAGCGGGTGCGGCGCGAGGCCGAGGACGGCGACGAGGTGCTGGTCGTGGTCTCGGCGATGGCCGGCGAAACCGACCGGCTGGTGCAATTGTGCCGCGAGGCGGCCGCGCTCCACGACCCGACCGAATATGACGTGGTGGTCGCGAGCGGAGAGCAGGTCACCGCCGGGCTGCTGGCGATGACTCTCCAGAACATGGGCGTCAAGGCGCGCAGCTTCATGGGCTGGCAGCTGGTGCGGGCTTCGGGAGTCCACGGCAACGCGCGGGTCGATGCAGTCGAATCCGGCATGCTCGACGAGGCGCTGAAAAGCGGCATCGTCGCCGTCATCCCCGGCTTCCAGGGCATGTCGGACGATGGCCGCCTGACGACTCTCGGCCGTGGCGGATCGGACACCTCGGCGGTCGCCATCGCCGCCGGGGTCAAGGCCGATCGCTGCGACATCTACACCGACGTCGACGGCGTCTACACCACCGACCCGCGGATCGTCCCCAAGGCGCGCAAGCTGGACGCGATCACCTTCGAGGAGATGCTCGAGCTGGCCGGGGTCGGCGCCAAGGTGCTGCAGACGCGTTCTGTCGGGCTTGCAATGCGGGAGAATCTACCGTTGCGGGTTCTATCGGCGTTCGAGGACAAGCCCGGAACGCGCGTTGTCGCCGAGCTTTCAGGAGCGGATATGGAGAGAAACCAGATCGCCGGGATCGCCGCCGACAGACAAGAGGCGCGGGTGACGCTGACGGGGATTGCCGATGCGCCCGGCATGGTTGCGGGCGTCATCAGCCCATTGGCCGAGGCCGGCATATTGGTCGACATGATCGTCCACGCGGCGACCCCCAACACCGGATCGAGCGACCTCACTTTCACCGTGCCGCGCGCCAGTCTGTCGCAGGCGATCGCGGTGATCGAGCAGCGCCGCGACGCCATCGGCTATGCCGAGCTGATCCACGACGAGGCGGTCGCCAAGGTCAGCATCGTCGGTGTCGGTATCCGCTCCAACCCGGGGCTCGCGTCGAAGATGTTCGAGACGCTGGCCGAGCGCCAGATCAATTTGCTGGCGGTGTCCAGCAGCGAGATCAAGGTCAGCGCCCTGATCGCCGAAGCCGAGCTCGATCTCGCCGTGCGCGTGCTCCACACCGCCTTCGGCCTGGATGCCGACGCATGAGCCGCGGCGACAAGCGCCTCAAGCAGCTGATGCATCGCGGCACCGAGTTCCTCGGCTGCGACATCGCCATCATGGGCGGGGCGATGAGCTGGCTTTCCGAGCGTCACCTGGTCGCGGCGATCTCCGACGCCGGTGGCTTCGGCGTGATCGCCTGCGGGGCGATGACCCCCGACCTGCTGGACACCGAGATCGCCGAGACCAAAAAGCGCACGAGCAAGCCGTTCGGCGTCAACTTGATCACTATGCACCCCGACCTCAGCGCCCTGATCGACACCTGCACCAAGCA
The DNA here is from genome assembly GCA_046715575.1 of Sphingomicrobium sp. Taxonomy (GTDB): domain Bacteria; phylum Pseudomonadota; class Alphaproteobacteria; order Sphingomonadales; family Sphingomonadaceae; genus Sphingomicrobium. Next base: position 9,558 of record JBKJYX010000162.1, read on the forward strand.
TCGCGTCACTCACGTCGTGCTCGCCGGCGGCCTCCCGCCCACCGGCTCAATCGACCGCATCAAAAGCGGCGGCGCCAAGCTCGTCTGTTTCGCGCCCGCGCTGTCGCTCGCCAAGAAACTGACGCGCTCGGGAGCCGACGCGCTCGTGATCGAGGGGATGGAGGCGGGCGGGCACATCGGCCCGGTCGCGACGTCGGTGCTGGCCCAGGAGATCCTGCCCCACGTCGCCCACGATATCCCGGTGTTCGTCGCCGGCGGCATCGGCCGGGGAGAGGCGATCGCCGCTTACCTCGAAATGGGCGCGGTCGGGGTCCAGCTCGGCACCCGCTTCGTCTGCGCGACAGAGAGCATCGCTCACCCCAATTTCAAGAAGGTGTTCATCCGCGCCTCGGCCCGCGACGCGATCCCGAGCGTGCAGATCGATCCGCGGCTGCCGGTGATCCCGGTCCGCGCCTTGAAGAACCGCGAGATGGAGAATTTCGCCGCCAAGCAGCGGGAAGTTGCTCAGAAGCTCGACGACGGCGCGATCGAAATGGCTGAAGCGCAGCTCCAGATCGAGCATTATTGGGCCGGCGCTCTTCGCCGGGCGGTGATCGACGGCGACGTCGAAACCGGTTCGGTGATGGCCGGCCAGTCGGTCGGCATGGTCACCCGCGAGGAGCCGGTCGAGGAGATCATCAAGGAGCTCGCCGACGAGGCCGCCGCGGCGCTGGAATCGCGCGGCTGACAACGGGCGGATTGGCGCCGCGCGGCACCATCTGATAGCGCTTGGCGCATGCCGCAGACCGCCGCCACTTCCGCTCGCGAGATCCTGACCGGGCTCCACGACGTGATGGCGGCGCGCGGCAATGCCCAGTCCAAGCTCGACCGCGTCGTCGATCTGATCGCCGAGGCAATGGCGAGCGAAGTCTGCTCGATTTACCTGCTGCGCGACAACAAGCTCGAGCTGTTCGCCACCCACGGCCTCAGGAAGGAAGCGGTCCACGTCACCCGCCTGGCGATGGGCGAGGGGCTGGTCGGCAGCATCGCGGAGGAGGGACGCATCCTCAACCTCGCCGAGGCGGCCAGCCATCCCCAATTCGTCTATCGGCCCGAAACCGGCGAGGAGAGCTTCCACAGCTTCGCCGGGGTGCCAATCGTCCGCCTCGAAAGCCCGGTCGGGGTGCTGGCGGTGCAGCATGCCGAGCCGCGCCGCTATGAAGAGGTCGAGATCGAGGCGCTGCAGACGGTGGCGATGGTGCTGTCGGAGATGATCGCGGCCGCGCGGCTGGTCGACGGCGCTCGCCGGGGCAGGATGCGCAGCGCCGGCCCGCTTCGCCTCTCAGGTCTCAAACTGGTCGCCGGAATGGCCAAGGGCGAAGCCGTGTTCCACCAGCCGCGGGTCATCGTCGAGCACACCGTCGCCGAGGACACCGAGGCCGAGCGGGCGCGCGTTTACGCCGCCTTTCGCCGGATGCGCGAGCAGATCGACACGATGACCAAGGAAGCCGAGTTCGGCACCGTTGGCGAGCACCAGGAGATCCTCGAGACCTACCGCATGTTCGCCTACGACGAAGGCTGGTCGCGGCGGATCAACGAGGCGATCGACAGCGGCCTCACCGCCGAAGCGGCGATCGAGCGCGTCCAGCAGCGCACGCGCTCACGCATGAGGGAGATCGACGATCCGCTGCTGCAGGAACGGATGCACGACCTCGAGGATCTGTCCAACCGGCTGATGCGCATCGTCTCGGGGCGGATGGGGACTGCCGCCCAAGCGGGCTTGACCCGCGACACGGTGCTGATCGCGCGCAATCTGGGGCCGGCCGAGCTCCTCGAATACGACCGCCGGAGGTTGAAAGCGGTGCTGCTCGAGGAAGGGTCGCTGACCGCGCACATGACGATCGTTGCCCGGGCGATGGGCGTGCCGGTGGTCGGCCGGCTCCAGGACATCCGCCACAGCGTCAACGAGCGCGAGTCGATCCTGGTTGACGGCGACAACGGCAGCGTCATCGTGCGCCCCAACCGGCAGCTGACGTCCGGTTTCGATCATCGGATGGCCTTGAGCCAAAGGCGCCGCGCTATGTACGCCGCGGTCCGCCAGCTTCCGGCATCGACCACGGACGGCGTCACCGTAAGCGTGATGGTCAATGCCGGCCTGGCCGAGGACGCCGCGGCGCTGGAATTGACCGGTGGCGACGGTATTGGTCTGTTCCGCACGGAATTCCAGTTCCTGGTCTCGGCTACCCTGCCCGGCCGCGAACGGCAGCAGCGGCTCTACGCCAAGGTGCTCGAATCCGCCGGCGACCGGCCGGTCACCTTCCGCACGCTGGATATCGGCGGCGACAAGGCGCTGCCCTATCTCGCCGACACCAGGGATAAGGCCGAGAACCCGGCGATGGGCTGGCGCGCGCTGCGCCTGTCGCTCGACCGCTCGACGCTGATGAAGGCGCAGGCCCGCGCGCTCATCGAGGCCTCCGCCGGCCGCGTGCTGCGCGTGATGTTCCCGATGATTTCCGAGCCGTGGGAATATGAGGAGGCGCGGGCGCTGATCGAGGAGCAGATCGAGTGGGCGCGCAAGTCCAAGCGCAAGCTTCCCTCGCGGGTCGAGTTCGGCGCCATGCTCGAAGTACCGAGCCTCGCCGAAATGCTCGACCAATTGCTGCCGCGGGTCGATTTCCTGTCGATCGGCACCAACGACTTGACCCAGTTCCTGTTCGCCGCCGACCGCGCCGACCCGCGGCTGACCGAGCGCTACGACTGGTTAAGCCCGGCGATCCTGCGGTTCCTGAAACGCGTCATCGATGCCGCCCGCGAAGCCAACGTCCCGGTTCGCCTGTGCGGCGAAATGGGCGGCCGGCCGCTGGAGGCGATGGCGTTGATCGGCATCGGCGCCGAGAATTTCTCGATCACTCCGGCCGCCGTGGGCCCGATCAAGGCGATGGTCCGCTCGCTCGACGCGGCCGCCGTTCGCCGGCGGCTCGACCAGCTGCTCAAGCGCCCGCCGCGCAACTTGCGCAAGGCGCTATCCGACTGGGCGCGGCGGCACTCGGTGGCGATCAGCTAGGTGAGGCTATCACCGGCTGTTGACACTCCGGCTGCACCCTTCAAAGGTGGCAGACGATGGCACGCAAAAAAGGGCAGGCAATGGTCGAACTGACCGAAGAACCGGTAGACGATCTGGTTGAGGCGGAGGTCGCTACGGTCGGTCAGCGCCTGCGCGTCGCGCGCGAGGAAAAGGGCCTGTCGCTCGAAGATGTCGCGGCGCAGACGCGAATCCCGCGGCGCCATCTCGAAAGCCTCGAAACCAGCGATTGGGAGCGCCTGCCCGCGCCAACCTACACCAACGGATTTGCCAAGAGCTATGCGACGGTGGTCGGGCTCGACCGGGTCGAGATCGGCGAACAGCTGCGCGGCGAGATGGGCGGCCTTCGCCCGACCACGATGACGGAAGTGTTCGAACCCGCCGATCCAGCGCGGACCATGCCCAAATGGCTGGTGTTCGGCGCGATCGCCGCGGTGATGCTCCTGGTGGTGGTGATGAGCTGGCTCAACCAGCGATCGGTCCAGGGGTCGGACGAAGCGGCTAATGACAGCGCGGCGGCCGTTGCTGCGACCACACCCGCTGGCCCCGCGTTGGGCCCTGCGGCCACGCCTGTAGCGCAGGGCGCGGTCGTGATCACCGCCAACGAGGCGGTCTGGATCCAGGTCAAAGACGGCTCGGCAACGCTCAAGGCAGGCGTTCTGGAAGCTGGGCAAAGCTTTGAGGTGCCCGCCACCGCGACCGCTCCCAGGCTGACCACCGGCAAGCCCGAAGCCGTGCGCATTTCGGTCGGCACCGCCGATGCTCCGCCGATCGGGCCGGCCGCGACAACGGTGCGCAACGTCAGCCTGCTCGGTCCTGACCTGATGCGCGGACCGCAAGCGTCAGCCGCGTCCGCGCCGGCAACCTCACCAGCGCGAGCCGTAACCCGCCCGGCTCCAAACACCTCGCCCGCGCCAACCACGCCGCCCGTCGTCGAAAACACGGCCGGCTAGTAAGATTCATCCCCGCGAAAGCTGGAATTGGGCAGGGTCGCGTACTTGATCAAACTTGGGGACATCATGACCGCCACACGGCTCCGCCTGACCGTTGCCACGGCTGCGCTCCTGGTTGGCGCGACGCCAGCCCTGGCGCAGCGCGAACAAGCGACGCCCGAACAGCGCATCGAGCGGCTGGAGAGACAGCTGCGCCAGGTACAGCGTCAGCTCTTTCCCAAGGGGCAACCGGCGGACTCCGCCGGTTTCTCCGATGAGCCGGCAGCGACCCAGTCGTCGTTTCGGACCCTCGACTCTCGCTTGAACGGGCTGGAGCGCCAGCTGGCCGATGTCTTGCGCCAGTCGGAAGAGAATGGCCATCGGGTGACGGTCATGGCGGCGGAGCTGGCGCGCCTGCGGTCCGACCAGGAGCAACGGCTGGGCGCGCTCGAACAGGCCGCGGCCGCCGCTGCCGCTCAAATCCCGGTTGCGACGCCGGGAACAATCGAACCCGCGCCAGCACTCGCGACGCAAAAGTCAAGGACCCAGGTGACGACCGGTCAAAAACCAGCCTCAACGCAGGCTCCCGCTGCAACCCCGATCGACCCCGCCAACGACCCGGCCGAGATTGCTTATGACGAGGGCTTCCAATTGTGGAAGGTCGGCAAATATGACTCGGCGATCACCTCGCTGCGGGCGTTCAGTTCCGCCTACCCCAAGCATCGCCGGGCGAGCTGGGCCAATAATCTTGCCGGGCGGGCATTGCTTGACAAGGGCGAGCCACGCGCGGCGGCCGAGGCCCTGCTGGCCAATTACCGCTCGAATCCGAAAGGCGAGCGCGCGCCCGACAGCCTCTATTATCTCGGCCAGGCGCTAATCCAGCTCGCCCAGCCGGCGCAGGCATGCAAGGCCTATTCCGAGCTCGAAGTGGTCTATGGCACGACATTGAGGGCGGAGTTGAAGCGCCTGCTTCCCGCCGCCAAGGCGGACGCGCGCTGTAGCTAACGTTCAAACGTCATTGCGAGGAGCGCCAGCGACGTGGCAATCCCGAACTGAAGCTGGATTGCTTCCCTGCGCTCGCCATGCCGAGGTGATGTGAACCAAACTTTCGACCCCAAGCTCGTTAGCCGTTTCGCAACGGACCTCGACGCGCTGGCCGCGCCCGGGTCGAAGGTCGGCGTCGCGGTATCGGGGGGTGCGGACAGCCTTGCCTTGCTGTTGCTGGCCGCGGCGGCGCGACCGGGATTGATCGAGGCCGCAACGATCGATCATGCGCTCCGCCCCGAAAGCCGCGCCGAGGCAAAGATGGTTGCCTCCACCTGCGAGCAGATCGGCGTTCCCCACGCGATCTTGACGGTGGACTGGGCAACGCCACCGGCAAGCAATTTACAAGCTCGCGCACGCGAGGCCCGCCACGACAGGCTCGGCCAATGGGCGCTGGATCGCGGCCTCGCCTTTGTCGCCAGCGCTCACCACGCGGACGACCAGGCCGAAACCCTGCTGATGCGCCTTGCCCGCGGTGCCGGGATTGGCGGGCTTGGCTCGGTTCGCGCCAGCCGGCCGCTGACAGACGATGTCCGGCTCGTCCGACCGGTGCTCGGCTGGAGAAAGGCGGAGCTCGCGGCGCTGGTGGCGAGTGCCGGAATCAAGCCGGTCGACGACCCTTCCAACCGCGACCCGCGCTACGACCGGGTCCGCATGCGCGAATGGCTCAAGCGCGCCGACTGGGCGGACCCGGAGCGGCT